>JAJRZC010000288.1 GCA_024275435.1 Alphaproteobacteria bacterium | reverse complement strand
CAACGACGGTGAGCATTTCCTTTGGAACCGATTTGGTGGCGGGCAGGAACCGCGTCCCCAATCCAGCCACGGGAAATACTGCTTTGCGAACGCGCCTTTGCGATTTCGGCATGGTAAGTGTGACTCCGTTGTCGAATTTTGGGACACTGGCTAAGGGTTTAAATGCCAAGTGGGCTTGGGAACCGTTCTATTGAACGGTAGGGCAATTGAAAGGCATAGATCGTTTTCGGCTCAATATGCGCCTTATTGGTGCACCATATTCTAATAAGGTACATATCTTGCTTCGGATCAGAGCAGAATCGCATTGATCGAAAGGTAAACGTTAATATGGCAGTTCTTGTTACGGGTGGCGCTGGTTATATTGGCAGCCATATGGTCTTAGAACTTGTTGATGCGGGAGAGGATGTGGTTGTCCTGGACAACCTGTCCACCGGCTTTTCTCAGGCTGTGGCTCCTCAAGCCGAGCTATATGTGGGTGATATCGAAGATAACGAGCTGGTAATACAGATTATCAAGAAGCATGATGTGCGCGCGATCATCCATTTTGCCGGCTCAATCATTGTGCCGGAATCGGTGGAAAACCCACTGATGTACTACCATAATAATACAGCCAAGACGCGCAGTCTTATTTCATCGGCGGTGCAAGGTGGCGTTAAGACTTTCATCTTTTCCTCAACGGCTGCAGTTTACGGGATGCCGGAAGAGAACCCCGTTTTGGAAACCACCGCGTTAAAGCCGATGTCGCCTTATGGCACATCAAAACTCATGAGCGAGTTGATGCTTGCGGATACAGCCAAGGCTCATGACTTTCATTACGTTGCCTTGCGCTACTTTAATGTTGCAGGGGCCGACCCGAAGGGCCGCTCGGGTCAATCAACACCACGGGCAACACATCTCATCAAGGTTGCGTGCGAAACGGCTTTGGGTAAGCGCTCCCACCTAGAGGTGTTTGGAACCGACTACGAGACGGAAGACGGCACCTGTATTCGCGATTACATTCATGTGTCTGATTTGACAAAGGCGCACATGGATGCCCTTGGCTATCTTCGCAAGGGCGGGACATCTGACGTGTTCAATTGTGGCTATTCGAAAGGATATTCGGTGCTGCAAGTGATTGATGCTGTCAAACGCGTGAGTGGCTGCGATTTTATGGTCAAGTTATCTGCTCGCCGACCTGGTGATCCTGCAGCCATCGTCGCCGCCTCGATAAAAATTCGAGAAACCCTGGGCTGGGCTCCCAAGTTTGATGATCTTGATACCATCGTCCGGTTGGCGCTGGCGTGGGAGCGTGATCTGGAAACTTTCAAGAAATCGGCTTAATCAATCCTCTTGAAGGCTCTGATAAGTCGTAAAAGGCCGTAATCTCGCCGTTAAATCCTTCAAACTCGCCGGCAATGATTCAAGCTTTGAGGGAGGCTCTCGTCGGTGGTTGTATTTGGCCGCACTTTCCATTTCCGCATTCGCCAATGCAGTGATACGCAAGGTGCTTCAGGTCGGTTGCTGGCAGTGTTTGGAAACCGTTGCGCATTTTGTGTGCTTGGCATGGCACCCCTGCTTTTTGGGTTGTTATCTGCGTTACCTGCTCCGTTAGCGGCGGGACAAAATTTCAAAGACTTTATTTCCGAGCTGTGGCCGGAGGCGAAGGCTTTCGGGATTTCAAAGCCGGTGTTTGACCGCGCGTTTAAGGGAATGTCTCCCCAGCTCAATCTGCCTGACCTGGTCATTCCGGGGCGTAAAAAAGGAAAGACGCCGAAACAGGCAGAATTCACGCGTCCTCCTGAGAAGTATCTTGATGCGCGTTATCTGGCTCGCCTTGCCAAGCGCGGGCGCGTTCTTGCAAAACGCTATGACAAAGATCTTACGACCATTGAGCGCGAGTTCGGTGTCGATCGGTATTCTGTCTTGGCGATCTTTGGACGGGAAACAGCGTTTGGATCCTATACGCCAAAACATGATGCGATCCGAGTGCTTGCGACACAAGCCTACCTGGGCCGGCGCAAAGAAAAATTCCGCCAAGAGTTGTTGTTTGCCCTAAAGCTCCTGCAAAAAGGAGTCCCACGCTCAAAGATGCGCGCCTCGTGGGCGGGGGCCATGGGATTGACGCAATTCCTGCCTTCTGAGTTTTTCCAACATACCCATGATATGGGAGATGACGGCTATGCTGATCTCTTTTCATCGGTACCTGATGCACTTGCTTCAGCTGCGCGACAACTAAAGAACAAAGGTTGGGTTCGCGGACAGACATGGGGCTATGAAATCATCATCCCCACTTCGTCGGACTGCTCTTTGGAGGGACCTCCGGGCATGAGGCCGTTACGTTCGTGGATCAAGGACGGCTATCGACGTGTAAAGAACAAAAAATTCCCTACTCATGTTTTGGATGCACCAGCCTATCTTATGTCGCCAGCGGGCACATATGGGCCATCGTTTCTGGTATTGGAAAATTTTCAGGTGATCCGGCGCTATAATACCTCGGACCTTTATGCAACGTTTGTGGGAAACCTCGCTGATAGAATCGCAGGTGGGGGTGATTTCGTCACGAAATGGAAGAATATCGGTCGGCAGCGGACGGAAATCATACGTGGTGTTCAGCAAGGCTTGATGGACGCAGGCTATGATATCAAAATTGTCGATGGATTTATTGGCTCGGGAACCCGTCGCCAGGTGGGTCTCTATCAAAAGGCGAACGGTCTAAGGATAGACTGCTGGCCGGGACCTTCGACCTTAAAACACCTGCGCTCAGACACGAACTAATTGGATAGATCACCGGACGGCTTGCACTGGGGTTGTGTCACATGTTCTATGAACTATATCATTGCGAACAGCGCCTTTGTCCTACCTTATAGGCATGCGTTCCAATACTGAATCTTGGCTTGATATATCGCAGATTGACAAAAATGATTGTAAGGATGCACAGGATGTTTTTCCTGTCTCTCATAAAGCGATTTATTGTTGGTGGATTGGGTCTGGGCAAACCGGGTCGTGCCGCCCTTTCAGCCTGCCTTTTTGCAGCCGGGCTGTCTTTGGGTGGCACAATGGCGCGCGCACAAGATGCGCTGAGCGATGGGAGCTATGTGACGCCCTTCCCCAGCGGAGATGTCTACCAACTGATGGTAATTGGAGACAGCCTGGCGGATGGTCTTCATTGGACTGTTCGCGATACACTGTCGGTGGACGCCAGGGTTACCGTTAATCGACAACGTTGGGCTCTTAGCAGTTTGTTGTCGTCAAAATTTTTCCGTAACCTAAAAGCACTCAGGCGTGACTTAAAGAATAACCGTGTCGATATCGCGCTGGTTATGTTGGGCTCGCGTGACCAAAAATCAGCTTACGACAGAAGTGGGCAACGCCACCGGGTTGGGACAGCTGGATGGCGTGAAGTTCTCTCCCAGCGCGTTGACCAGATGATGCGGATGTTGAAAGATCTCAATATCGCCGTTTATTGGGTCGGGCTGCCGACGTTGAGAAAAGGGCAAGCAAACGAGATGGCTCAGGTTATCAATGAAGTCATTCGAGAACGTGCCTACCTTCAAGGTCTCAAGTACATCGACATTTTTACAAGCTTCGCCGACGATAGCGGAGGCTATAGTGCTTATGGGCCTGACCTTACCGGCAAAATCCGACTGCTGCGAGAAAGGGACGGCGTTCATTTTACAAGGCAGGGAAACCGTAAACTGGCTCATTTTGTCGAGCGCGAATTAAAACGCGACCTCAAGCTGGCCAAGGCTGAGCGGTCGATACCGTTGGCGGGTTCACCAAAAGAACAGGCACGGGTTCTCAGGAAACAGAAAACGAAAACAACAAAGACAAGCCCTGCAGACTGGCGCACGGCAATTAGCGCTACTGCCAAGTCGGAGCTCCCTTTGGAAGAAGGAACCATCGGAGGGTTCTTTTCCGGTTCTTCGGGTGGGGAGCAGAAGGAAGACAACGGGAAAATTACGCTTCGTACATTTGACAACACGGGGCGTGAGGAAGCCGTGACGATGGAACTTGTGCGACCTCCGATCCCCGCTTCCGTGGTAGCGCTGGTGACACGGAAACAAAGTAGTGATCGACTCTCTACAATTGGAGACACGGTGGTCGACCAGATCGCCGGCGGCTTTAGCATCATGAGTTCGGTGACCCCTGTCCATGAGGCCTGGGGGGGTGGGGGACGAAGTCGATTGTCTCCTGCTCAGACGCCGTTTTTTCGTGTTCTGGTTAAAGGGGAGCGCACGATAGCGAAGCCCGGACGGGCGGATGACTTTGCCTGGCCCCGGCCGGAACCTCCTCCGCTTCCTAAGCCTGTGAAACTCGTTCCGCGCAAAAAGGATGCTGACGACGGAGGCATACCGCTACCGCCCATAAGCCCTTTTCGGGAACGCGCCTAACTGCGTCGTAGAGTTGCGCGGATACCCGAGAGAATCAGCCGCAGTCTTGTGTGAAGTTTCTGCTCGCGCTCGCCCTGGTCTTTGCTTATACAAAATTGGAATGCTACTTATGGACTGGAGTTGACCTGATGAGCGAACCCAAAGACGTCAAAGACGCGCTTGAACAATTGGCACATGAAAACGCAAAGCTACGTGGCCAAATGCTTGCAACGGGCGTTATTCTTACACAACTTCTCCAATCGAATTGCCTGACGCAACTCAATCCTCGTGGTTTTGCAACAAAGATCATGAAAGATGCCAGTGATGCCGTGGAGGGTTTCAAGCCAGAAGAAACCGAAAGGCTAACTGAGATTATGAAGGCGACTGCGCTAGAGACCGTCAAGCAATATGATGACCAAATTCAATCCATATTACCAATTTGAGCCGTTCTTGGTTCTGGATTATTGTTTTTCGGGGCCGCGGGCGCTTACACCGTGCAGACAGCAGTTGCTTTCCATATAACCTCGACACCTGCTGCGAGGCTCTTATCCTTTGCGCACCTCCGGTAGCTCTTATCCTTTGCGCACCTCCGGTACGACTTTAACGCGGCAGGATGGTTTTTCCCATGAGATGTTTGTCGATGGCATGGGCCGCTTGACGGCCCTCACGGATGGCCCAGACCACCAACGACTGTCCGCGACGTACGTCGCCAGCGGCAAATAGGTTGGTTTCTCCGGGCAACTTGTAAGACTGCTCATCGGCATCGAGACCTTTGAAACGTCCACGAGCAACAGTATCCAGACCCAGCTCCTGCAGAAGGCCCTTCTCAATGGGGCCTGAAAAACCCATAGCCAGCAAAACGAGGTCCGCGTGCAGCTCTCCTTCACTGCCGGCAATGGGTTGCAGTTTTTCATCAACTTTGATGTAGCGCAGTTTTTCAACCTTCCCACCGGTTCCAAAAAACTCGGTTGTGGAGATGGAATAGATGGTCTTTGCACCTTCCTGCTGAGATGTTGAAACCCGCAACTTCAACGGCCAGTTCGGCCAACTCATCGCTTTGTTTTCCTTCTTCGGAGGAAGGGGCATAATTTCAAGCTGGGTCACCGACTTGGCTCCTTGACGGATCGAAGTCCCTATACAGTCGGAGCCAGTATCCCCACCGCCGATGACAATGACGTGCTTGTCCTTTGCGGTGATCTCCTGAACATCCGCGGCGATTGGCTCACCGGCGACGCGACGATTTTGCTGAGGTAGAAAATCCATGGCGAAGTGGATGCCATCGAGGTCACGGCCCGGGGCGTTTGCGAAAAAGTCGGATGGGTTTTCAGAGCCTATGGCCAGCAGGACTGCATCATGGGACTTTAAGAGATCCTTAGCGCTTACATCACTGCCAATGGTGACGTTGCAATGGAATGTCACTCCCTCGGCCTGCATTTGATTGGCGCGGCGTGCTATGAGATCCTTTTCCATTTTGAAATCGGGGATGCCATAGACCATCAGGCCGCCGGGACGAGCGTTCTTTTCATAGACGTGCACTTCGTGGCCAGCGCGCGCCAGTTGCTGAGCAGCTGCCATTCCCGCGGGTCCGGAACCGATGATGGCGATTTTCTTGCCGGTCTTGTGTTGGGGAGGCTGGGGCGGGAGCCAGCCTTCTTTCCAGGCGCGGTCGACGATCGCGCATTCGATGGTTTTGATGTTCACCGGCACATCGTCGATGTTTAGTGTGCACGCGGCTTCACAAGGAGCTGGACAAACACGGCCGGTAACTTCTGGGAAGTTGTTTGTCGAATGTAGATTGAGGGAGGCCTCTTCCCAGTCTTCATGGTAAACAAGGTCATTCCAATCGGGGATCTGATTATTAACCGGGCAGCCGGTATGGCAATAGGGAATGCCGCAATCCATACAACGTGCAGCCTGCGTCTTGGTCTCATCTTGCGACAGAGGCTTGATGAATTCGTGCCAGTGCTTGGTGCGCGTCTCAACCGGTTCATATGTCCGTTCAGCGCGTTCAAACTCCAAAAATCCGGTGGGCTTACCCATGCGTTTCTTCCGTCTTTCTTCTTATCATATTTCTCTATGTGCAGCTTTCATCTGAAAGGCGTCACGCCAAGCCACGGGTGAGAGAACATGAGCTGTTGAGATACACTTTGCCTTATAGTTTTGGTCGACCAACAGGACCTTGATAACTTCGTTCAACCTTCGCGACACGAATAGCATAGTCTTGATACCAACGCTTTATGCCTTCGTTCTGGGCTGCCAGATGCTGCGTATTTTCTTTCCAGGCTTGGATTGCGGCATCGTTTTGCCAATAGGAAACGGTTATTGCAAAACCATTTGCGTCACGTGCCGTTTCCGAGCCCAGATAACCTTGTTGTTCTTTTGCCAATTCCAACATAGCAGAAGCCATTTCCTGATAACCGCTGTGGTCCTGACCTTGTTTACTTGTAAAGATCACGGCGTAATATTCTGAAGAGGGTATGGAAGCGATTTCGTCAGCCATGGGTTCTCACTTTTCGTTAAACCACCCTCTCCGTTTCCAATATTTCTATGCTTTGCCCGATGGCAAACCAGCCTCTATTCCCTCACGGCTCTGGGTGCTGGTTTCTTGAGACTTTTCAGCCATGTCGGCAAGTGCACGCGCATATTCAAACGGCATGACCTTCTTAAACTTGGGCAGATAGTTGTCCCAGTCCGCCAAGATGGTTTGAGCTTTTTTCGAATTTGTGTAGTGCGCATGACGTGCAATCAGATGAAAAAGGCGCTGTGCATCTTGTGACCGTAAGTCCACCATGACATCCTGTAGCGAGTCACTGGCGAAATCGCCTCCGTTACTTTTCAGCAGGTTGGTGGCGCGTGGGTCTGGAGCTATGTCTTCCAGTTGCACCATAGCCTTGTTGCAGTTGCTATCGAACTGGCCAGCTTCATCCAAGACGTAGGCAATGCCACCGGACATACCCGCAGCAAAATTTCGGCCGGTGCTGCCGAGGACGACCACAACGCCGCCGGTCATGTATTCGCATCCGTGATCGCCGGTGCCTTCAACAACGGCATAGGCGCCGGAGTTGCGAACGGCGAAGCGCTCTCCAGCTACGCCACGGAAATAACATTGCCCGTTGATCGCACCATATAAAACAGTGTTTCCGACAATAATGCTTTCTTCTGGAATGATACCGGAGGCGGCATCGGGGCGCACGATCAATTTGCCGCCCGAGAGACCCTTGCCTACGTAATCATTGGCTTCGCCAATTAGGTCCAGCGTGATGCCTTTTGCAACCCAAGCGCCAAAGCTCTGACCTGCTGTTCCTTTGAATGTGAACCAGATTGTATCTTCCGGCAGACCAGCATGGCCATATATCCTAGCAACCTGACCGCCAAGCATCGTGCCCGTTGTTCGATCGGTATTGGCGATCTTCAACTCGTGACGTACCGGAGTTTTATTTTCAAGGGCGTCCTTGGCCAGAGCAATGAGGCGGTTGTCCAGAACCTTCTCCAGGCCATGATCCTGACGCTCGGTGTTGCTGATGGCAACTTCTGGCCCGAGCTGAGGCTTGTAGAACAGTTTTGAAAAGTCCAGACCGTTAGCCTTCCAGTGATCAATGGCGTTGTTTTGATCGAGCACGTCGGATTGCCCGATCATTTCAGATACTGATCTAAAGCCCATGTAAGCCATGAGGGCGCGTATTTCTTCGGCGACAAAGAAGAAATAATTGACGACGTTTTCAGGTGTCCCGGTGAATTTCGCACGAAGCCGGGGGTCCTGGGTCGCGACGCCTACGGGGCAGGTGTTGAGGTGACACTTGCGCATCATGATGCAGCCTACGGCAATCAATGGTGCGGTGGCAAAGCCGAACTCGTCGGCTCCCAGCAGGGCTCCGATGACAACATCACGGCCTGTTCGAAGACCGCCATCCACTTGGACCGCAACACGACCGCGCAGGCGGTTCATGACGAGTGTCTGGTGCGTTTCGGCTAGGCCGATTTCCCAGGGGCTTCCTGCATGCTTCAGCGATGTTAGAGGCGAGGCGCCTGTGCCGCCATCGTAACCAGAAATCGTTATGTGGTCGGCTCGCGCCTTGGCAACACCTGCGGCTACGGTGCCAACACCAACTTCGGATACGAGCTTGACGGAAACATCGGCTAGCGGGTTGGTATTTTTCAGATCGAAAATAAGCTGAGCCAAATCTTCAATGGAATAGATATCATGATGTGGTGGTGGTGAGATTAGACCAACACCTGGTGTTGAATGGCGCACTTTGGCAATAACATTATCAACCTTATGGCCGGGCAGCTGACCGCCTTCACCTGGTTTTGCGCCTTGCGCCATTTTGATTTGTATCATGTCGGCGTTGACCAGGTATTCGGTGGTTACACCGAAACGGCCGGACGCCACCTGCTTGATGGCAGAGCGCAAGGAATCGCCGTTGGGTTTGGGTTTGAAGCGATCGGGTTCTTCACCGCCTTCACCCGTGTTCGACTTTCCGCCGATCCGGTTCATGGCGATAGCAAGGGTCGTGTGGGCCTCGCGCGAAATGGAGCCATAACTCATGGCACCTGTGGAGAAGCGTTTGACGATTTCGGATGCCGGTTCCACATCCTCGATTGCTATGGGTGCGCGACCGGTCTCACTGGCCGACTTGATGCGGAACAGCCCGCGCAAGGTCTTTAATTCTTGGGATTGATTGTTAACCGTATCAGCGAAGGCTTGATACTGCTCGGGAACGTTTCCTCGTACTGCGTGCTGAAGATTTGCAACCACAGAAGGTTGCCACATGTGAGCCTCGCCACGAACACGGTAGGCGTACTCTCCGCCCACTGCGAGAGAGTTTCTCAATACGAGCTGCTCCCCATAAGCTTGCTCATGACGCATCACGGTTTCGCGCGCGATGACATCCAGACCAACACCTTCGATCTGAGAGTGGGTGCCAGAGAAGTATTTGTCGATAAACTCGCTGTTTAAACCCACTGCGTCAAAAATTTGAGCGCCGCAGTAGGACTGATAAGTTGAGATACCCATCTTGGACATCACCTTCATGATGCCCTTACCCAGCGCCTTGATGTAGCGATTTTGAACTTCAACGGGTGTCAGGTCGCCATCGAAATGCGGCAACATCGCTTCGAGCGTTTCAAAAGCCAGATAGGGATTGATCGCTTCAGCGCCGTAACCTGCCAAGGTACAGAATTGGTGGACCTCGTGAGCTTCGCCGGTTTCCACAACCAGACCAACCAGTGTGCGCAATCCACATTTGATGAGGTGATGGTGCACGGAGCTGGTTGCTAAAAGAGACGGCACGGGTATGCGGTCTGGGCCGGCGGCGCGATCCGTCAAGATGATAATGTTGCAAGCACCAGATCTCACAGCCTCTTCGGCCTCGGCGCAAACGACGTCAACTGCCGACTCCATACCTTCAACACCCTGTCCGGCCTCGTAGGTTATGTCGATGGATACGGACGAGAAGTTGTTGTCGGGAACCTGCCCAATTTGGCGGATGCGCTCTAAGTCCTCATTGGTCAGGATCGGCTGTTCGACTTCGAGGCGTTTTAGTTTTGAACCACCCTCATGATCGAGAATATTTGGGCGCGGACCGATGAATGAGACAAGGCTCATTACCAATTCCTCACGAATTGGATCGATCGGCGGGTTGGTCACCTGTGCGAAGTTTTGCTTGAAATAGGTGTGAAGAAGTTTGGCCTTCGATGAAATGGCTGAGACCGGAGTGTCGGTACCCATGGAGCCAATGGCTTCCGCCCCGGTTTCTCCCATGGGGGCCAGGAGGAATTTCAAACTTTCCTGGGTGTAGCCGAATGCCTGCTGGAGATCGAGCAGGGAGATGTTGGAACCGCGCCGAGCTGTGGACTTTCTGGCCAATGGCAGGTCCGCAACTTTTATCTGACTTCTCTTGAGCCAACTCTCATAAGGATGACTTGATGAGATTTCTTTTTTTAGTTCCTCATCGGAAATAATGCGGCCTTCTTCAAGGTCGATAAGGAGCATTTTGCCGGGTTGGAGCCGCCACTTCTTGACGATATTTTCCTCGTCAACGGGTAACACCCCAGCCTCGGATGCCATGATCACCACATCGTCTTTGGTTACCAGATAGCGCGCCGGGCGAAGTCCGTTTCTGTCCAGAGTTGCACCAATCTGGCGACCGTCTGTGAAAGCCAAAGCAGCGGGGCCGTCCCATGGTTCCATCAAGGCGGCGTGGTACTCATAGAACGCACGGCGGTTTTTATCCATCATCGGATTGCCGGCCCACGCTTCGGGAATGAGCATCATTGCCGCGTGAGACAGGCTATAGCCTCCGCTGATGAGGAACTCGAGCGCGTTATCCAAACACGCGGTGTCTGACTGACCTTCATAGGAAATGGGCCATAGGTCGGATATGGCGTCGCCAAACAGCGGTGAGGTGACCGATGCCTGCCTCGCGGCCATCCAGTTTACATTGCCACGCATGGTGTTGATTTCACCATTGTGCGCGACAAGGCGATAGGGATGGGCGAGCTTCCAAGAGGGGAAAGTGTTTGTTGAAAAGCGCTGATGCACCAAGCCGATGGCACTTTTGAATCGTGGGTCGGAAAGGTCCTTGTAATAGGCTTTGGTCTGGTAGGATAAAAACATCCCCTTATAAACCACGGTGCGCGAAGACAAAGACACACAGTAATGTCCGATATCTCTTCCGTAGTAGGTGTCAATCAAGACATTGGAAACGCGTTTCCTCAAGAGGAGGAGCTTGCGCTCGAACTCGTCTTGATCAATGGGTTCGCCGCAACCAATAAACAATTGACGGTGGACGGGCTCGGTTTCGATGACCATTTTAGACAGCGACGAATTATCGACAGGAACGGTTCTCCAGCCCAGAAACCTTAAACCATCTTTGTTGATGATCCGCTGCCAGACTTTTTCGCAGTGTTCCCGCAAGCGCTTGTCGCGGGGCATGAAAAGCTGAGCGACTGCGTAATTTCCCGGTGTGGGAAGTGAAAACCCGAGCACCTGGCATTCCTGCGCCAGGAATGTGTGGGGGATCTGCGATAGTATACCTGCTCCATCACCTGCTAAAGGATCGGCACCAACGGCACCGCGATGTTCGATATTGGCGAGTACCTTGAGAGCATCTTCTATGATCTTGTGAGATTTGCGGCCCTTGATGTCGGCAACAAAGCCAACACCGCAGGCGTCAAATTCGCGATCAGGATCGGCCAGTCCTGCAGCCTTCGGGCGGCGCATTGAAAAATCTTTGGTGCGCTTTTCATTTTGAAGGTTGCCTTCGTTGTGAAGGTTGTCTGGTCTCGACCGATCATTCATATGATTCTTCATGCCCTTGATCCTGGTAGCCTCAAACGCACAACAGTGCTGAATACAAAACACCAGCATTGGTGCGTTAAACGGCTCCGTCAGCGTCCCCGCTCGGAATAATATTTTTTCGCCGCCATGTAGAGTTGAGGGCTACATTGTCCCTGCGATTTGCTGCAGGTATGCAGCTGTGATTGCTATGCGAAATGGTGTTGGCGGCAAATCAACTTAAAAACTGTCCACACGCACACAATCAGGCGGTATGCCATGACCTTATTTACCAGAGATCAGGCTTCTCAGTAATTCTGAGTGCGTGGCAAAGATAAATAAAGGACAGGAATACTGACCTTTCCTGATGAATGTCGCAGATTTCGTCACGAAGTACAAGCTCTGAAATCATGGACTCTCGGTCACAGCCACAGGAACAAAGCAAGCTTTTGTACCTTGAGAGGGCTTACGAACAAGGCGCTTTGAATAACCTAAGGTCTGGAGAAATGCCATTAAAGAATACGTCTTGGCTCTAATATCACCGGTCTTTCGCAGTGCAAAATACCCAGACCAGATGGAAAACCATTGGTCATGAATTGGGGGTTAGGTGATGCGGTGTAGGAAAAAGAGCGCTCGGTAAAAAACGCCGTGGCACTATCCTTCACTGGATAGCGCCACGGCTGCGTCGTGAATTTGTTGGAGCTTATGAGAGCTTATGAGTCCAACTTCTGCTCAATTTGACGGGTGCCAGAACCATCGCCAATGGCAATGGTGCGTGGTTTCATGGCTTCGGGAAGCTTGCGGATTAATTCCACGTGCAACAAGCCATCTACAAGATCGGCTCCTGCAACCTCGACATACTCGGCCAATTCGAACCGTCGTTCAAAAGAACGGGCGGCGATGCCACGATGCAGGTACGTGGGCTCATTTTCCGGTGCGGCTTTGTTTCCCGCAACGGTCAAGGTCTGCTCTTTTACATCGATTGAGATCTCGTCTTTGGAAAACCCGGCTACGGCCATAGTTATCCGATATTTATCCTCGTCGAGCCGTTCAATGTTGTATGGGGGATAGGTGGTATCTTCTGACCCGGCAACTTGGTCGAGAATCTGGAACAATCGATCAAAACCGATTGTTGAACGATAAAGTGGCGCATATTCTTGTCTCATCACATATTCTCCTTTTTGAGCAACATGCTGTATCGAGTCCGCCAACTTTTGGCGCCCATTTCAAAAAGAAGGGAACCTTTCGGCCGGACTCATATTAACGTATGTGCGTACCCGTAAGTGGCATACGCACACATATGAAATAGTGGTTGTGGCGGTATTTTCAAGTAGGGTGCCTTGGAGGATTATGCCTAAAACCTATCCAGTTGAATTCGGTAGAGGGACCTGAATGGAACTCATTACACTTGCCAAAAATCCGGTGCCTAGCGGCGGTGTCGTGGGGGCCGTGGCAGGGTATGACGGTAACTTTCTTCGGTATGCCCGGTGGGCGGCAACGCGCGGACCTAGGCGAGGAACAATCTGCCTGTTTCAAGGACGTGCTGAGTTTATCGAAAAGTATTTTGAAACCATCGCCGACCTTCGACGGCGCGGTTTTGCAGTTGTTACCCTTGATTGGCGGGGACAGGGGGGCTCTCACCGAGCCTTACCCAACAAGCGAAAAGGGCACATCGACTCATTTAAGGAATATGACAAAGACCTCCGGCGCTTCATGCAAGATGTGGTGTTGCCCGATTGCCCGCCACCCTACTACGCTCTTGCCCATTCGATGGCTGGAAATATCTTGCTGAGCAATGCCGTGGCAACGAGTTCTTGGTTCGAGCGTATGATCTTGATTGCCCCGATGATTGCTATTTCCGACCAAAGAGTCATCTACCCACAGAAGCTCGTGCATGGTTATGCGGAGACCTCCAGCCTCTTCGGGTTCTCGACCTCTTATATCTATGGGGGACATGATGGTTTTGAGCAGACAGAACCGTTTGAAGGCAATGCGCTCACTTCGGACAAGGAGAGATGGTTACGGAGCAAGGCGGTTCTTGATGTGGCGCCAGAACTTGGTTTAGGTTCACCGACTATTGGCTGGTTGAAAGCCGCATTCCGCTCTTGCAGGCAGATCTCAAATCCGGAATTCGCGCGACGCATAACGGTTCCTATTTTGCTTATTGCTGCGGGTGACGACACCGTTGTGTCGACGAGGGCCATTGAGGAATTCGGCGTGCGCTTGAAGATCGGCAACAACCTTCTGATTCCCGGAGCTTTGCACGAAATCCTTCAAGAGAATGACGCTATACGTCAAAGGTTCTGGGCTGCCTTTGATGCTTATCTGGGTATTAACGAAACTGCCGATCAACATGTTTAAGGTTTCAAGTGCGGCCAGCCATGGACCCTATGGGCTGTGAGGCTGAGCAGGAGGCAGTAGCAGCAGCATTTCATATTTTTTGCCCGCCGGGTGATGGTGGATTGGGACCCGACAGTCTGAGTTCGCAGCGTTACGATCTGTGTTTTAAGCGATGCCACTTAGCCCTCGATACAAATCGGGGGGCATGGCTGGTGCAGCCCAAACTGGGGGCTAGCCGAAAGGATTAGCCAGAACGTTCATTGCGGCTTCGTGAAGTGCCGGGTCGCCAGCGGCTATGATACGACCACCGTGAATGGCCGGTTCTCCCTCCCAAGTTGTAATCTTTCCGCCCGCTTGCTCAACAATGGGGATGAGAGCTGCGATATCGTAGGTATTCAGCCCGGTCTCGACGACAAGATCAATAAACCCAGCGGCTAAAAGACCGTAGGCGTAACAATCACCCCCGTAGCGGCTCAACTGCACGCGAGACTTGAGGCTATAGAACCGCTCCAAATCAGCAGTTTCCTGGATATGATCAGGGTGTGTGGTGGTCAAAACCGCGTTTTCCAAGCTGGCGCACGCCCGCGTTGCCAAGGGTCTTGGCTGTGGCGATTGGGGGGTTTGCAGGTAGGCACCTTGGGCACCTGCATAGAACCGCTCCTTGGTGAAGGGCTGGTCCAGCAATCCAAGCACTGGGACAGCCTCACAAGTTGCGCCGATCAAAGTCCCCCATAATGGAGAGCCGATAATAAATGACCGTGTGCCGTCTATGGGGTCAATGATCCACTGGACATGGGCCGTTTCGCGAGTGAGGCCAAATTCTTCCCCGATCAGTCCATGTTCGGGCCAATGCCGCGCAATATGATCGCGGATAACCTGCTCGGCTGCCCGGTCTGCGACCGTAACGGGATCAAAGGACGCATCTTGCGCCTTATTCTCAACGGTGATCGGGATACGAAAATGTGGGAGAATTGCCGCTCGTGACAAATCTGCAGCCTGATGGGCTGTTTGAAGCATGGCGATGCGATCCATCTCACTCAAGGCGCTGGCAGGGATATTTGGACGTGCCCCGCCTCCATTGTGTCGCTGATCGGTCACTCTCACCTGCATTTCTTCAAAAATAATTGCCCATCTCGTGCCATTCAGAGCAAAAACAATGCTCTTTCCGGGTCTAAAATAGGCTTGTCCCCAGGCTCTATTCTATGCCTTTCACCACCTAATATTGCGAAAAGCAAGAGCCCCTAAGCTACTGATCTAGAGTTTCAAATAGGATTCAAGCAGAATCTGAACGAAAAGCTCTCACTGTGATCTCATCCACAGACCTGTGACAAAGGCGCAACGCGAGGTTGTAATCAATAGGTGTCTTGCCTCGCATGCGTTGCGTTGCACCGCGAACAGATGAATAAAGTTATCAGCGGTGGCCTTGGCTTAGGCTAAGGTGGTCGTTGCCCAGTAATATTTGGACCTCGTGAAGTTCCGATGATTTACTTGAGGTTCGATCTTCTTGGGCGTTTCCTCCCTAGACTTGGGCCGTTCTTATTTGAGCGGCCCCTTTTTCTTAATTTTTTTGAACGAGACCTCGAACCGAGCTGACAATTCGTTTTTGCTTGGGTCCTTTTGTGCAGGTCAGCTGATGCTAGGCTCACGCTAACATATTGTTTTTGCTGGCCTTCCTCCACCTTTTTGCTGGCGGTCAGCCTTAAGTTTCTCCTTGATGTTTAGAAAAAACTTTAGACCTTGAGGGTCCTACACTCCTCTTATTGCCCGACTCCTTTTGCCTCATGAGCCTGCTCCTTTAGGAGCTACCCGCTGAGCGCTTAGCTGCATTGCAAAAAATGTAGTTGAAATTTGTGCGTCGCACTATTACTTTCGTTGTCTGGATCTAGCGAGTTCACTCGTTGTGTCCTTCGCCCTCTTTGGGCGTTTCCTCCCTAGACTTGGGCCGTTCTTCTAGAACGGCCCCTTTTTTTGATTGCTGGCTCTTAGAAGCATCAACAACTGACAACTGGATTATGGATTCATCTGGTTGCTTTACTTGTTTTGGTCATCTCGCCTGTCGCTTTGCTATTCTGCAGCGGAGGGGTAGGCTGATAGACCCGGCAACCTCTCCAATATTCGTCGAGACAAATCAGCAAGATCGCGTTTTAAACGGCTGTAGCCGAGCGATGGCTCTAGACGTTGTTCGTTCATATAAAGTCCGCGATTGATTTCAATTTGAATGGCGTGAAGGCCCTGAACTGGCACACCATAGTGCTCGGTTATAAACCCCCCAGCATAAGGCTGGTTCTTTTGGACACTGTAGCCCATGTCCTGCAGACCTTGTTTGATCATTCCACTTAGAATGCTATCGCAGGACACGCCAAACCTGTCACCCAGGACAATGTCGGGTCGCTCTTCTATTGCTGGCACCATCGAAGACGACGGCATTGAATGACAATCGATTAAAACGGCATAGCCAAAACGAGCTTTGCGCGCCTCAAGCAAATCCTTCAAAGCTTTGTGGAAGGGTTTATAGAGCTTATCTATACGCTCATGCGCGACTGCCAGAGGCAAAGGTTTTGCGTAAATCTCTTCGCCGTCAGCAACCACCCTGGCGATTGTGCCCAGTCCGCCAGCAACACGGGTGGTGTGCTTGTTTGCGTAATCTGGAAGCGGCTCTATAAACAATCGCGAGTCAAGTTCGTAGGGTTCGCGATTAACATCAAGATAGGCGCGGGGAAAAAGCGCGCAGATCATCGGCGCAGGTAAGGCTGCCGCGGCGGGACCAAATAATTGATCAATGAAACAATCTTCAGATTTGCGAAGTGTTTTTGAGTCCAACCGGGTCTGTTTGAGGAAGTTTTTTGGGTAAACGCGACCGGAGTGTGGTGAGCAGAACACAAGCGGTGTCGACATCGCTGTACTATTGGCGATTGTGAACGGGGGGGATAGTTCCCTTAGAATTGCGCTTTGTTCGTCAGATAACATGGTGCGTAAAACCCCTGACCTAGTATCGGCGTTGGGCAATGGAGCTGGAAACCATCTGATCCCCAAAAAACATTTTTTAACGCGGCACCCTGCTCCTGCGGCGCCTTATTTACCCAGTATGTCGCCGCCAGAATCGAGCTAACCTTTTGTTTGAGTTTAGATATTCTTCAAAACATTTGTCGCGCTCATCAGGGCGAAGCAAATATTTTATCCGAAACACTCGTAATGATATTTTACGATACAAAACACGAGCATATTCCTAATTTACGCGACGTTCAGCTCTGTTTCAGCGAAAGTAACTTAATCACTTCAAAATGATTACGTCGCATGAAGGTAACTCATGCTTTTCAGATGCTTTCCCATTGGTGTAAAACATTATGGAACTAAATGCGGCGCATCAATGTACTTTAACGATAGGGGGCTCCAGCGGCGAATACCAGTGGAAACAGTTAACTCTTTGTGGAAACTTCAAGGTTACGTTTACCATAGTGGCGTCAAGTTTGCGTGCGCCATAAAGAATATTGCGATATCACTACCGAGCTACAAACTTTCGAGTGAACATGACAGTAGAATTATCAAGTCAGCCCAAGATACGAATCCTGTTGGCTGAGGACGACGACTCGATGCGCGGCTTCTTGGGGAGAGCTCTTCAGAAGGCTGGATATGATGTTGTCGCCTTCGACAATGGGGAAGACGCCTATGAACGTCTCAAGGAAGAACCTTTCACCCTGCTTTTAACCGATATCGTCATGCCGAAGATGGACGGAATTGAACTTGCCAGGCGTGCTGGAGATCTCGATCCGGATCTTAAGATTATGTTTATCACCGGGTTTGCGGCCGTCGTGCTCAATAGCGACTCAGCGCCGCCTGACGCGCGCGTGCTCTCAAAGCCGTTTCATTTAAAAGATCTTGTACGGGAAGTGGGGCAATTGCTTGAATCCTGACGCCCCGATTGGACCAATATATGGGTGTTCAGTTCACTAAAACGTGCTTGGTATGAGTGATATTGCCCTTAAACCGTGGGAAAAATGCAATCTGGCTCCCTTGGGTTGCCTTGAACGACCAATATAGATATACGACCACTTTCCTGATCTTTTCAAAAGATCACGGGCGCTTAGCTCAGCGGTAGAGCGCTACCTCGACATGGTAGATGTCATAGGTTCGATCCCTATAGCGCCCACCATCTTCGTATTTGGCTTTGTTTTGGGACTGTCACTCCCAGACCTTCATGCGGCTTGCGTTCGTACGACTTACGCTTGCCTGCGCCATTGTTTACAATGGCTTAGGCTCTTTTTTTGTGTTTTTTCATATCCGGAACGGCATGGGTGTACTGTTGACTTCACGAAGCCATACATCTAGGTTCTCGCTACTTTTTCCCATGGTCATGGATGGAGCGGTTCACCCGAGCGATTTTTCGCTGGATGGAGCAGTCTTTTTCTCTTCCCGGCCATATCAACACAAAACGATCAGGATCGGTGCCAACAATGAAGGTCCGTAGTTCTTTAAAATCGCTCCGTTCGCGCCATCGCGATAACAAGCTGGTGCGCCGCAAAGGCAAGCTGTACGTCATCAACAAGACGCAGCCCCGCTTTAAAGCCCGTCAAGGCTAGCTAGCCATTTGATGTATAAGTACCCTACGGATCAGTTGTGGGGACTGTGGTTAGCTGTGCCTTTCTGGTGCTACAATCATAAAGCTTAGTCCGGCGAAGCTTTGCTTTTGCCGGGCTTTGTTGTTTCCAGCGTTTGATATTCAGCTCAAAAGTTTTTTTCAGAGCTGTTTCTTTGACGCCCATGTGGGAGCGGCCTATGTTTTATTTCATGAGAATATTATCCATCGAACGCGCATGCGTAACATTGGTTTTCATGATTGGGTTTGCATTTTCTATTTCAGCCGTGGCTATAGCGGCAGGGAATGGCGCGGCCGATCATGATAAGACGGCGCCGACGAAAGACTTTTTTCCCAAGGCCAAGCCCGCCGTCCCCTATCACAAGACGATCAAAAAACAGCCGGAAACACCCAAAGAGCGCCGGAAGGTTCTTTCAAATCTCTATGCTCATCTGGCCACTGCTCCGGACCGGCAAACGGCTCAGGAAATCGCCCAGACTATTGAAAGTCTCTGGCAACATTCCAACAGCGATACCATTTCGGTTCTGCTTGGGCGGGCAAATACTGCCATAGTCCTCAAGGAACTGGGTGTTGCTCGCGAATTGCTTGATGCTGCTGTTGAGCTTGCGCCAGATTTTGCCGAAGCCTGGAACCGGCGTGCACTGGTTTATTACATGCAGAATGATTATGCCCGAGCTCTTGGTGATTTACGCCGGGCCATTGCTCTGGAGCCAAATCATTTCAAGGCAATGGATGGGCTTGGGCGGATATTAAATGACGTTGGGCAAAAAAAGGGAGCATTGGAAACCTTCCGGATGCTCAAAAAAATCCACCCTTTCTGGGAGAACTCTGACGAGCTCATCAAGGAACTGGAACTAGAAGTGGATGGGCGTGGCATTTGAAATCCAAAACAGCGTCTTAACCCGCCAGTCCCGGCAACAGACCTTTTAGTCCATCTGCCAGCATGCCCATTGCAATGGCGGCAAGAACCATACCCATTACCCGGGTCACAACGCCCATCCCAGACTCTCCCAACCTTTTGGCAAGGGGTGTGGCAAAGCTGAACAAAAAACCACAGGCAACGGCCAACACTATAATGACAATTGAAATTTCAATCTTGCTCAATACAGTTGGGTGCTGTTGGGCTGCGACTAAAACAGTGGCCATTGTACCTGGCCCTGCGACGATGGGTATTGCAAGTGGCACAATACCGATTGATGCGCGCGACTTGGCGTCATCCAGCTCTTTAAGCGAATGTTGATGTTCGGCTTTGTTGAACAACATGTGAAGGCCGATGAGAAGTACAATGATACCTCCGGCCGCTCGTAGTGAATCAACGGAGATACCGAAGAATTGCAATATTAGAGATCCGCTCCAAGCGATAACAAGAAGCGTAATCATAACTGCTCCGGCGCATGTCCAAGCAATACGGCCTGCATCGGCTTGTGGGCGACCTGCCGTCAAGCCTGCGAACACCCCGATATTTCCAATAGGGTTCATCATTGAAAAAAGCGCTGCAATGAAACTGGCCAGTGCGGCTTCGGATATCATGTCGCTGCATCCAATTCATATTGTGGGGCTGGAATAGTCAGTTCCTAAAAGGGGTGACCCGATCTTCTGCTCAAAAGGTTGCAGAGATGGGGGATATTTTAAGTGCTTGAACTGGGCGCACCTCCGGTGCTTGTACCGGGCGCACCTCCGGTGCGACGAAACCCAGTGGCTAAAACATAAAGTTCGGCGGAGTCCTTGCGGCTTGCTTTTGGTTTTACATGGCGGACTGTCTGGAAATTCTTTTT
>JAJRZC010000018.1 GCA_024275435.1 Alphaproteobacteria bacterium | reverse complement strand
GCACAAAATGGAACCCTGACGGTCATGTGCGGAGGAGACGAATCCGCATTCAAAAAGGCCAAACCGATAATCGACTGCTATGCCCAGCAGGTAACACTTATCGGCCCATCAGGCGCCGGACAACTGACAAAAATGGTCAACCAAATCTGCGTCGCAGGACTTGTGCAAGCCTTGTCGGAAGGCATTCACTTCGCACAGGCTGCCAACATCGACATTCAAGCCGTTATGACGACAATCTCGAAAGGCGCAGCCCAATCCTGGCAAATGGAAAATCGATGGCAGACAATGGCCAACAACCAATTCGATTTTGGTTTCGCCGTCGATCTGATGCGCAAAGACCTGGGCATCTGCATTGAAGAAGCACGCGCAAACGGCGCAAACCTTCCCATCACGAAGATTGTTGATCAATACTATGAAGACGTCCAGAAAATGGGTGGCAACAGATGGGATACGTCCAGTCTCATTGCACGCCTTAACGCAAAGAAACAGTGAGGTATCCAGCAAGCAACTGCTCATGCCAACAAGGATCTCCAACACCAATCACACGCCCGACACGGCCGTGCTCGTGTTTCAAAGAGCCTCATTTTCGAGCTTGGGCTTATTTGAATTTGTACCCACGTGAATAAAATCGAGCGGTAGTTTCGTCGTACACTTGATCTGTTCCATGGCAAAAGCCGACGATACTTTGGCAACCTCGATGCGTGCAATAAGCCGTTTGTAAAACCCATCATAAGCATCGATATCAGGAACAACGACCCGTAACAGATAATCAATCTCGCCGGACATACGATAAAACTCAACCACCTCAGGAAAGTCCTCAACGGCCTCGTGAAACTTTTCCAGCCAAGAGAGGCTATGCTTATCTGTCTTAATCTGCACAAATACAGTTACGCCCGCATTGACCAGATTAGGGTCCAAGACAGCAACACGACGTTGCACGACACCTGCTTCCTCAAGCTTTTGAATACGTCGCCAACATGGGGTCGTCGAAAGCCCCACCTCTTTGCCGATATCAGCGACAGATCGCGTACAGTCTTCTTGCAGGATGTGCAAAATCTTGACATCCATTTCATCCAGCATTTCAACACCTTTGATAATATCAATCGCCCCAAATCAGGAAAATTGAAATTTCTTCCCAACTTAACACGACCTACAGTTGAAATGCAGCAATTTTTTTTCGCGAGCACACGGCCCAAATAAAAATCACACCACTGACTATACGACGATCTCTCGACCATCTTCAGCAATGAGCACACGCGGATCTTTGATCTGCGAGGCATGTTCAAGCATCTGTGCGCCCATATGGGTGAGTAAAATTCGACGTGAAATTAGAATTGGCAGCTTTGAAACCAACGTCGCCCAGTTCAAATGATATTGGATCTGCTCCTCAAATCCGAAACATTCGCAGATAAACAAGTCCGACCCATCGGAAATTTTTACAAGACCATCAACCCATTCTGTATCACCTGAATAGGAAATGACCTTGTCACCCACCTCCAAACGCAATGCATAAGATCTTCCTCCCGAAGGATGGCAGACCGGCATGACACTAACCCTCACCCCGGAAATCAGCTCCGAACACGTCTCATTGTATTCTCGAAACACAAGCTCAAATTCAGGCTTTTTATCAAGCGAACCAGGATAGAGAGCCTCAGAAGCCCTTTTATATCTCTCCTCGATACCTTCAGGCCCCAAAACAACCAAAGAAGAGGTTCTTTTCGCTACGTGACGCGCATGAAGAACCCACCAGATAAGACCACCAAAATGATCACCGTGAAGATGGGAGATAAAGATTGTAGACACACAATTAGGGTCAAGACCCAATTTATTAAAGCCAATTAAAGACGTAACGCCGCAATCAATGAGAAACGCTCCATCATTTACTGCAACATGAAAACATGCCTGCAGTCGCCCACCCGATCCAAATGCATCCCCCGAACCAACGGTCGTTACTTTCATTGCACGCCCCTAAAATCCGTTCCCCTGAATCTTAACTAACTAAACCCTAAGTTTATTTCCAACTGTTCCGCAGGGAACTGAGGCCCGAAATATCGACCTTTTCCGGTCCCCATATCGTGCAGCAACCGCGATAACTTGCCTCTACGACCCATTAAGCTTTCAGAAACCCACTCGGTATTCGCATCAAGTAAACACAAAGTTAGCCATTTACCACGATTTTAGGACTCTGAAACGACTCATGCGTCAGCAATGAATTTGATTTCTAGAACCAACAAACAACTGCAAGTGGTCAGAAAGAACCATTAAGTGTACCGGAAACTATGGATAAAAGCGCGAGAACAGATGAAATCACCCGCCGCCGGACCCAACAGGCCCAGCGCAAACGGACGTCGCAAGAGATAAAGGACGCGCGCGAAAAGCTCATCAATGGAACTCAGATTAAACCCGAATTCGAGCATGAATTACTGACCATGTTTGCGCGCAATGAAATGGGCGCAGCATTCACCATGCCGGCTTTATCAATTATCTTTTCTCTGGCTTCACTGTTTTGGGCTCCAGCTTGGGAAGCCATTCTTTGGCTATTGATGGTCATTGCCTCCAAGGTCTTACTGCTCGAACAGGCGCGACGTTTTCTAGCTTCACCCAATTCAAAGAACGACATAAAGACCTGGCGCCGTAGATTCATTTTGGCTGAATCCTTAAACGGGGTCACTTGGGCAGGCTTTGCTCTGGTGGGAATGTCAGGCGATACCATAAACGTCGAAAATTTCGTGTTCTCATCGCAGGTATTCTTATTTGCAACATTGATCGTCATCCTGGCGATCCGCATGATGTTTGCTTCTTCCGTCATTCCCATACTGCACGCCGGCACGATCCCTGTGACACTGGCAGTCGTAATCCGCCTAGTTGTCTATGGAGATCCATTCTCCATGGCATTGGCTGCCATGGCAGTCGGGGTCCATATCTACTTCTTTGTCCTGGCTTGCGGAATAAACGCCACGGCATTAGCCATGTGCGAATACCGCGCCCAAAAAGACGACCTCATCGCCGAACTGGAAGAACAAAAGTCAATAGCTGATTCCGCCCGTGCACGCGCCGAAGCGGCCAATGATGCGAAGTCGCGCTTCCTTGCAACCATGAGCCATGAACTGCGCACACCCTTGAATGCCATCATGGGATTTTCCGAAGTTATGAAAACGGAAATCCTGGGTAAGATGCCCAATAAAACCTACAAGGAATACACTGAAAACATCCACGAAAGCGGAACCCACCTTCTTAAACTCATCAACGAAATTCTTGATCTTTCCCGTATCGAAGCTGAAAGTTACGAGCTTCAGGAAGAGCCCTTGCACTTGGCCGATATCGCCGATGATTGCCGCAGACTTCTCAAGTTGCGAGCAAAAAGCAAAGGTCTGGAAGTGGTCGAAGACTTCGACATGAACCTACCCCAAATATGGGCTGATGAGCGTGCCTGCCGGCAAATGTGTCTCAATCTCCTATCCAATGCTTTGAAGTTCACACCTAAAAACGGCCGGATACTTATCACTGTTTCAGCCACAAGTGATGGAGGTCAAATTCTTTCCATTCGCGATACAGGGCCTGGCATACCCAAAGATGAAATTTCGAAAGTCCTGCAGGCCTTCGGCCAGGGTTCTCTGGCCCACGAAAATGCAGAAGGTGGAACGGGCCTAGGCTTACCCATCGTAAAAAGCCTCGTGGAATTACACGGCGGGACCTTTGAATTGCGTTCGGAGTTACGCAAAGGAACAGAGGCAATCGTCGCTTTCCCCAAAGCTCGGGTTCTTGTCTCCCTTCCTCCTTTGCAAACTTTAGGAGCCGAACGCCATCGCGTTTCAACACACTAGCCCACCTAGCCCGATCTAAGCACCACCGCGCAATTTGTCATCGAAAAGGGCGGGTCAGATCGCAAGGCAAAAAAAACAGCCGGGAAGACATCAGCTCCATAAGTCTGATATCTTAACCTCGCAAGGCACTCCCCTGGAAATAAACAGCATTGTTCCCCTCAGCCAGCCTCCTAAACGCACAGACACATTCTCAAAGCATCTTGTAAGAGAAGACAAATACCCCAACATAAATGACGGCAAGTTCTGCCAACTGACAAGGATCCTAAATGGAAACCCCATGCACAGGTATTTGCAAAATCGACCAGGAAACACGACAATGCCAAGGCTGCCTGAGAACCATCGATGAAATCGCCAGTTGGGCAACCCTAACACCCGCCAAACGATCCCATATCATGCACGCACTCCAAAAACGCAAACGCTTGAATTCCAAGCAATCACAGATGGAAGAATAACATGCTGGTTTGGCTCTTGATTTTACTAGCCGCATTTACAGCACTTTTCTATCTGTTGACCGGCATGGACAGCACGATGGTGACAGGCGGCTGGGACAGATGGGGGCTGATAGCAGCCGGCGTCATTATGAGCCTTTATGCACTTCTTTTGATGAGCGGCAATCAAGGCCGCATGAAAAAAAGCATCCGGGATTTGGGAATTTGGCTCGCTATCGGCCTCGCCCTCATTATCGGCTACAGCTTTCGCGAAGATATCCAGTTCATCACCAACCGCGTGACAGCCGAACTCGCGCCACCCGGCCAAGGCATAAGGGTCTCAAACGATAACAGCGGTCCTATCGCAATTAAAATCCGGCGGCGCTCCGACGACCACTTCACCGCGCGCGGAACCATCGACGGCGTTGCCGTCTCTTTCCTGGTTGACACCGGGGCAAGCACAGTGGTCCTCAAACCAGCTGACGCTGCCCGCGTCGGCATCGACACCAAAAACCTCTCCTACACCATCGCCGTTCAGACAGCCAATGGAACCACCTATACCGCACCTATACGCCTTAAATCCCTTTCCATCGGCCCCATTCATCTTGAAGATGTCGACGCGTTGGTTGCCAAGCCCGGAAATCTTAATGAAAACTTGCTGGGTATGAGTTTTTTAAGACGTTTGCGCTCTTATGAGTTCTCTGGAGAATTTTTGACTCTGCGCCAGTAGCCCCTCAGCATCCGGCCCAAGTCAAACGACAAACCACTTGTGTCGGGCCACGCATAAATGTCAATTGGTACAAAAAACCTGCTCATAGACGCCTTCTCATGGGTATTTCTGACCATTGCAGCAGCCTTTGCAATTATGCATTTCGAAGATATCAGAGCATTTACCAGCGCATATCTGGACCTTCCCAACCATTCTGAGCAGTTCGAAGATAAGGCGACACTCAAACATCAACGAAATACCGAAAGCAGCCAACCTCAATCCTACGGACAGGTAAAAATACGTCGAGGCCGTGGGGGGCACTACAGCACTGTTGCAAAAATCAACAATCAACGCATAAACGTTCTTGTCGATACGGGTGCAACCCTTGTGGCTCTGACCTATGAAGACGCCCGTCGCGCCGGTATTTACCTGTCAAGGTCCGATTTCACAGCCCGCTCACGAACAGCCAATGGCATTGCCCGCTCAGCCCCCGTAACAATCCGAAGCATTCGCATCGGCGATATTACACTTCGCAACATTCGCGCTTCCGTATCTGAACCCGGAGCCCTTCATGTCACACTTCTGGGAATGTCTTTTTTGGGTCGTCTTGCTCGTGTGGAAATGCGCCAAGGCGACCTGATTTTGCAAAAATGAGAAAAAAATCCTGAATTCACGCATCCAAAATGTACTATAAATCCTTCCAGTTATTCGAAACTCCTTCAATCCAGCAAAACAATGCTCGTCATGTCTTAGTCACAGACTTCATCACTAGTCTGCAACACCTCAAACAATAGTCCAAACACAATACAATGTGTGAACGTGGCTTCAAAACCTCGCCCCATCGAATTTGAATTCAACAATTCTAACGGACAAATCATGCTTCCCAAACCACGCGCCGACCTAAAACCAAACACCGCAGAATTTGAACGATTGCCGCAAGTGAAACCAACAGGTTTTCGCGAGTACGACGCACGTTGGTTATTTCCTGAAGAAATCAACTTGATGGGATTGAACGCCGTTGGCATGGGGATGGCCAAGGTCTTTGATAGCCGCGGTGTTGCGAAACGCATTGTCGTGGGACACGATTACAGATGGTATTCAGGCTCTGTCAAACAGGCACTCATCAATGGCTTGATCGCCGGTGGCTTCGAGGTTCACGACATCGGCCTGGCGCTCTCACCCATGGCCTACTTCGCCCAGTTCGAACTTGAAGTCGAAGGCGTCGCAATGGTTACCGCATCTCACAACGACAACGGTTGGTGCGGCATCAAGATGGGCCTGTCGCGTCCATTGACCTTCGGCCCCGACGAAATGTCCCAGCTCAAAAAGATCGTCATCGACGGCGACTATGAAGCAACCAATGGCGGAAAATATATCTATGTCCCCGACATGGCGGATCGTTACTTAGGCGCACTTTCAAACCGCCCCAAACTGAAAAACCCCATTAAAGTTGTGGTTGCATGCGGAAATGGGACAGCTGGCGCCTTTGCTCCGCAGGTCTTGGAGGCGGTGGGCTGTAAAGTTATCCCGTTAAACACAGACCTCGACCATTCCTTCCCCAACCACAACCCAAATCCCGAAGACCTAGCCATGCTTCACGCAATGGCCGCCAAGGTAAATGAAACCGGTGCCGATGTCGGGCTAGCATTCGACGGTGACGGCGACCGTTGTGGCGTCGTCGATAACGAGGGGGAAGAAATATTCGCAGATAAAGTCGGTGTTATGTTGGCGCGCGACATCTCTGCTCGTTTCGAAAATGCAAAGTTTGTTGTAGATGTAAAGTCCACCGGTCTGTTTCTCACCGACCCGGTTTTGATCAAGAACGGCGCAACCACCCACTACTGGAAAACCGGCCACTCTTATATCAAGCGCTACAGTTTTGAAAACAAGGCATTGGTCGGATTTGAAAAGTCCGGTCACTTCTTCTTCAATCCCCCACTCGGCTATGGCTACGACGACGGTATCATCGCAGCGTTGGCGGTTTGCGACATGCTCGATCGCAACCCAGATAAAACCATGGCTGACCTCAAGAACGCACTTCCCAAAACATGGCAGTCGCCCACCATGTCTCCAAAGTGTGCCGACGAAGAAAAATACGGCGTTGTCGACAAAATAATTGCTCACTACCAAAAATGTTTTGACGATGGAGAAAAGATCGCTGGGCAAAGCATTCGCGAACTCATCACCGTAAACGGCGTGCGCATTGTCCTGGAAGACGGAACCTGGGGTTTGGTACGCGCCTCCTCAAACAAACCAGAACTCGTAATCGTCGTCGAAAGCCCAACTTCGGAAGAAAATCGCAACGCCATCTTCAAGGACATAGAAGAACAGCTCGCCAAGCATCCGCAAATCGGCGCCTTTAATCAAAAGCTATAAAATAAATCAGGGTTGATCTCAGCCCAAATTGCGAATAAGGCCACAACATGAAGACCGTCAAACCAATGTTTGACGGTCTTCAGCACAACGCTCCATAATGGCAATTGCCTCCTCGAGAACCTCCACACCAGCACCATCACCAAACGCGTTCTCACTCAGATGGCGCCGAAACGCACGCCCGCCACGAATGCCACGATAGAGCCCGAGAATGTGCCGCGTAATATTATTGACGCGCCCCCCCTTGGACAGATGAGACGCCACATATGGCACCAAGGCTGAGAGAATGTCCTCTCTTAACGGCAACGCCACATCGGGAGTGAAAAGCTGCTGCTGAACTTGCGCTAAAATATAAGGGTCTTGATAAGCAGCGCGCCCAAGCATCACGCCATCCACATGCTCCAAATGTGCGCTACAGGCTGCCAATGAGTTGATTCCGCCATTTATAATAATCTCCAGATCAGGGCGCGCTCGCTTTAGGCCGTACACACGATCATAGTCCAGCGGAGGCACATCCCGGTTTTGCTTGGGGCTTAAACCCTCAAGCCAGGCCTTGCGGGCATGAACGATGAAAATACGGCACGGCGCTTGCGACACCGTCTCAACAAAACGGCTGAAATCTGCTTCTGTGTCCTGGTCGTCAATCCCGATCCGGCATTTGACGCTGACGGGAATGGAAACCGCAGCACCCATCGCACCAACGCATTCGGCAACGCGCTCAGGCTCAGCCATAAGACAAGCCCCGAAACGCCCCTCCTGCACACGATCAGATGGACAACCCACATTCAGATTGATCTCATCATAGCCCAATTGCTCCCCGACCCGGGCAGCCTGCGACAGCTTAATCGGATCACTGCCACCAAGTTGCAGCACCACTGGGTGCTCACTCCCATGAAAGCCCAACAACCTATCCTGGTCCCCATGAAGAACCGCATCAGCCGTAACCATTTCCGTATAAAGCACGCAATCACGCGACAACAAACGATGGAAATACCGGCAGTGCCGATCCGTCCAGTCCATCATCGGCGCAACACACAGCTTATGTGAAACAACACTCATCCAGCAAAACTCTATTGTCCATTGAGCCTTTTGATCACGTCTGGGCTTTCTCGCTTTCACGAGGCAACATCAACCTAAACCGCGTAGCATAAAAATAATACAACTCGAAGAGTTGACCATCTTAAATTGAAAGACACCCGGCTTAAGCTCCAAAGCGCAGTTAAATCGTTCACAGTTTCACATTATTTCCATTTCCTCACTGGCGATCATCCAAAGGCCCACTATAGTTAGAGCCTGAAAAGCCCGCCCAATTCTTGCCTGAAACACCCCCAGGGGGACAAGAGTTGCTTCCTAAGCTAGCAGAAGAAAAACAGCATGAAGACAGACACGCCCCGCCCGACACGTCTTAAAGATTATACCCCACCTGATTATCTGATCGACAAGGTTGATCTCGACTTCAAACTCAATCAACAAGAAACACGCGTAAGAGCAAAACTTAAAGTTCGCCCAAACCCGCGTACCTCCCAAAGAACATCTCCGCTCAAGCTTGATGGAGAAAATCTCAAACTAGAAAAAATCCTGCTCAATGGGCGTGAACTCGCCAGGTCCGATTACAAGCTTTCCAAAACAACCCTCACTTTGCGCAAACCTCCTCAAGGTCCATTTAATCTCGACATCACCACGATCATAAACCCCACTGCTAACAAAGCCCTTCAAGGGCTGTACCAATCTCGTGGCGTCTATTGCACACAATGTGAAGCACAAGGTTTCCGGCGTATAACCTATTTCCTTGATCGCCCCGACATTCTGTCTACCTACACAGTGCGCATTGAAGCCGACCCGGAAGAAGCTCCCGTTCTGCTGTCGAACGGAAACCTAAGAGAACGTGGCAACCTCGATAGAGGAGCGCGTCACTACACTGTCTGGCACGACCCTCACCCCAAGCCCTGCTATCTGTTTGCCCTGGTCGGAGGGGATCTCTCCTCCATCGCCTCTAAATTCACAACCGCCAGTGGCCGTGATGTTGATTTGGCAATTTACGTCGAGCACGGCAAAGAGGATCGCGCAGGATGGGCTATGGAGTCCTTGAAAAAATCCATGCGGTGGGATGAAAAACGTTTCGGGCGCGAATACGACCTGGACGTTTTCAATATTGTTGCCGTCTCAGACTTCAACATGGGCGCGATGGAAAACAAGGGGTTGAATATTTTCAATGACCGCTTGATTCTCGCCTCTGCAAAAACCGCCACCGATTTGATGTACCAATCCATCGAAAGCGTTGTGGCTCACGAATACTTCCACAACTGGACAGGCAATCGCATCACCTGTCGCGACTGGTTTCAGCTTTGCTTGAAAGAAGGTTTGACCGTCTACCGCGATCAGGAATTCTCCGCCGACTTGAGATCACGCCCTGTCCAGCGCATCGCCGACGTACGCCGTCTCAAATCGCATCAATTCCCTGAAGATGCCGGCCCCCTTGCGCACCCCGTGCGCCCCAACACCTATATCGAGATCAACAATTTCTACACAACCACGATCTACGAAAAGGGTGCCGAACTCGTCCGGATGATCGCAACAATCCTGGGGCCAAAAGACTTCAAGGCGGGGATGGACCTCTATTTCGAGCGCCACGATGGCGAAGCCACCACCATCGAAAACTTTCTCAAATGCTTTGAAGACGCCACCAACACAGACCTGACCCAATTTCACCTCTGGTACGAACAAATCGGAACACCGGAACTCAACTGTGTCCTGAGCTATGATAAGCGCTCCAAGACCGCCAAACTGGAAGTCACCCAATCGCAAAACTCTCCTACGGTAAAAAACACTCAAAAACCTTTGCACATACCGTTGCGACTGGGACTGATCGACAAATCCGGCAACGACATACCTTTATTTTTGGAAAAAGGTGGCAAGGTCCCAAGCAGCGTTGTCCACATCACTCAAGCCAAACAAACCTTCCACTTCAAGAATGTACCCTCGCGCCCAACGCCTTCGCTCCTGCGTGGGTTTTCAGCCCCCGTGAATTTAAAGCTTGATCTATCCGATAAAGACCTCGCCTTCCTCATTGCCCATGACAACGACCCCTTCAATCGATGGCAGGCAGCCAATACATTCGCCACGCGCACCATCATTCAACTTGTAAAAGCACGCGAACAAAATAAACGCTCCAGTCGTGGCGCCAGTTTCGCGCGTGGTTTACAAACAGCCCTTGCCGACGACAAATTAGAGGAAGCCTTCAAAGCTGAACTCCTCAAGCTCCCCTCACCAGCAGACATTGCTCGAGAAATCGGCTCTAACGTCGATTATACAAATATTTGCGAGGCGCATGGCCAGTTGTCCAGGACAATCGCAAAACATCTCTCAGAACAATTGGAACAGCTCTACGATGACCTAGCTTCCAAAGGCCGTTTCTCCCCAAACGCGCGCCCCGCCGGTCGGCGCGCGCTGCGCAATGTCATCCTCTGGTTACTGGCCTCCCGAAAAACTAAGACCGATTTTGACCGGACCATGAATCATTTTGAAAAAGCATCGAACATGACAGACGAGGCCAACGCTCTGTTCCTTCTCGCGGCCCATGAAACACCACACCGCAAAAAGGCACTTGATCAATTCTTCGAGCGTTGGCAACACGACCACATCGTTATGGACAGTTGGTTTGCCGCCCAGGCCCAATCTCCGCGCCCTCAAGCACTTGATGAGGTCAAAGCTTTAACCGACCATCATAGCTTCTCGCTCACCACCCCCAATAAGGTGCGCGCACTGATAGGCAGCTTTGTCATGTCCAACCCGCTACAATTCAACAGACCTGATGGTGCCGGTTATGAATTCCTGGCCGATCAAATTCTGAAAATTGACCCATTCAATCCGCAGATCGCCGCACGCTTGCTCAGTGCGCTGCGCAGTTGGCGTAATTTGGAACCAAAAAGACGCGCCAAGGCCAAACGAGCCTTGACCCGTATCGCAAAAAAACCCGATCTATCCAGAGATGTATTTGAAATCATTAACAAAACTCTAGAGGGTTGAGCACAGTCCATTTAAAATCCTCGCTCAACCATTTATTCTCTCTCGACACAATCCCGCCAAATCAGTTCAAGTGGGTTAGTGATTCGCGGCCTTGAAGCAGCCATAGAATCACACAGTTGAAGGCACGATTCTAACAGCGGGGAATACCAGATGACGCGGGCATGGTCCGGCGGCTCGAGAGCGGAGCTTTGCCAAAAGGTTGGTGTGAACGGTGCAGGTGCAAGCGCACCCCTGGCCAATAGTAATACCTTCTGGGCAGTGCCCCAGTCTCATCGTTTGCAGTTTCTCGCTATGACCTTGCACGTCTTCATTCTTGCATCTCTCTGGCCTGTCATTACGAGTTCCCCAGTATTGATCGTCCTTGTTGTAACGACAGCACTGGTTCTTATTCTCTCTCTCATCAACCACCCGCAACAAGCTTCCAAAGAAGAAAAGATCATTCCCGTTCCAGCCCAAAGCGGGAATGATCATCTTCTCACTCACCAGATATGCAATTTATCCAAGCCAAGGCATCAGACACTCTCAAATTTCCCACCAATCAAAAAAACCGGCACGATGCGACGTAACCCGGCGCCTGTTCATGCCCAAATCGCTCCACTGGCAGCCCCAAACGCCGTGCTCCCTCGTGGTCTTGATCCAAAAGACCACGCCTGGGCAGATCTGATGGCCCGACTCAGTCACGACCTGAGAACCCCCTTAAACGCTGTCATCGGCTTTTCAGACCTCATGCAGCAAGAAGCATACGGCCCATTGGGTTCACCACGGTACCAAGAATATGCACGTCACATCCAGGACTGCGGCTTGGAACTTTTAAAGTCTGCCGAAGACACGTTGGCCATGACTTCTGCCTTAAACAACAAACCATCAGGCGAACCAGCACATAAACCCATTGCTCTCAAACCCCTCATTCTGAACGCCTGGGAGTTTGTTGCAACTCAAGCACAAGAGAGAAAAATCACACTCCAAATTGATGTCGCACCAGAAATAGAAGTTTTGGGAGAAGCCCAGGCCTTAAGACAGGTGCTTCTCAATCTCATGTGCGAGGCAAAAAACTATACGGAAAACAATTCCCAGCTGTTCGTTCGTGCAATTTCCGATAATCACCACGTCGAGATCGAAATCAGCACAAAATCCAGCACCCGCCCATTCCTAACAGACACCCTGCCGTTGTGTGTAGCGCGAACCCTTCTGAGCCTCCATGGCACAACCCTCATGGTTTTAAGTGATGATAGAAATGGCTGGCGGGCAAAAACCATTCTTGAGCTGGTCGGCCAGCACGACTTCTTTAAAACCCCTCTCAGAAGTGAACCCAACACTCAGACCAAACCATCACTCTCAACAGAAATCACAGTTGAAGACATGGCGGCCTGACAAGACCAAGCTAAACAGGACGCGTCGGTTTAACGATCTCCTCAAAAGCATCAAACACCTGCTTTAAGGTTTCTCGCAATGTATCCTCAAGAACTTCAAACGAAGGCATGGCACCAGCTCTCGCTAAAAGGTCCTTCAAGCCCTGCGGCGCACTCTCAGATTCAAACCTCTCCGTTATGCAGATGCGCAAAACCTGCGTCAGGTTATGTATGAGACGTGTCGCCGGTATCAAAACATCCGCATATTTACTTTCCAAGAGACCCAGATCTCGCAACTTCTGAAACGCACGCAATGTATTTTGATCAAGCACCTGTGGATGATCATGAACATGTATCAGTTGCAAGTATTGAGCGATGAACTCAAGATCGACGAGACCACCACGAACCTGCTTTAAATCCCATATGGATTCCGAACCTTTCTCAGCAGCGATGCGCGAACGCATCTCGCGGACATCTTGAGCGATAAGGTCGGCATCCCGTTTGCGTTCAAGCGCGTGGCGAATCGCATCTTCAACGCGCAATCGTAATTCAGACGGACCACTGATGACGCGGGCGCGCAACAATGCCATATGTTCCCACGTCCATGCTTCATCCGCCTGATATTTCACAAAGCTCGATAATCGCGTGGCAACCGGACCCTGCTGCCCGGAAGGGCGCAACCGCATATCCACTTCATAAAGACTGCCCTCAGCCGTCGGCGCCGCCAAAGCTGTAATAAGTCGTTGTGTGAAACGCGTAAAATATTGACTTGTTGAAAGCGGCCGCGCCCCATCGGTGGCAACAGCATCATCTGGATGATCATAAACAACAATGATATCAATATCCGACGAAGCTGTCATTTCACGTCCGCCAAGCTTTCCCATTGCAATGACAACGGCACCACCGCCAGGAACACGGCCAAATGATTTTTCAAGTTCCTTTTCCGTGCGCTCCTGCAATACGTTAATCAGACTGGTCGCAAGTACCGCATATGCCGCCCCAGCTTGATCAGCATTGATCGTACCAGAGAGCACTCTTACACCGATAAGAAAGGATTGCTCGCCCCCGATAATACGTGCGCTATCCAATGCCTCCTCGAAGGAAGCAGCTCGTGACAGTTCCAATTCAACCAGTTCTGTAAGAACCTTTTCATTGGGCAGTTCATCAAAAGTGCGAGGGTCAATAACCGCATCCAGAAGTCTGTGCCTGCGTGATAAAATTGAAGCCAGTCGCGGAGCGCTACCCATGATATCAGCCACCAGTCGCAACAGACCAGGCTTGGATCGAAGTAGAGAAAACAATTGAACCCCGGTAGGCAAGGATGCCAGGAAACGATCAAAACTCACAAACGCCATATCGGGGTCTGCTGTTTCCGAAAGAGCCTCAATCAACACACCCTGCACAGCCGTCAATTGTTCTCGCGAAGCTGTCGAACGCACGGCAGCATAGCGCCCATGATGCCAGCTTCGAACTGTGGAAATAACAGATTCAGGTCTTGAAAATCCAAAGTCCTTCAAAGCCGCCACGGTCGCCGGGTCATCCTCTTGCCCGGCAAAAACAAGATTCCGCCCGCTTGCCGTAGGTGAAGGCTCATCCTTAAACAGTCCCCGAAAGCGTTCCTGCACAAGGTTCAACACTTTAAGCAGGTCATCCCCGAACGCTTTTGCATCTTTATAACCGCAAAAGTTAGCGAACGCCTCCAGGCGCTCTTCGGTGTCAGGAAGTTGTTGTGTTTGTTCGTCGTGAACCATCTGGATGCGATGTTCAATGGTACGCAAAAACTTGTAAGCCTTGATGAGTTCGTCGCGTACATCAGGCTTTATCCAGCCACGCTCAACAAGACCATCGAGGGTTTCCAGCGTCCCGCGCGTTCGAAGGTCCCGCTGACGTCCACCTGCTATGAGTTGTTGCGTTTGTACAAAGAATTCTATCTCTCGAATACCACCCAGACCAATTTTGATATTATGACCCGCAACTGCAATCTCGCCAAAACCATGGAACGCGTGGATCTGACGTTTCATCGCTTGAATGTCGGCAATGGCAGCAAAATCGAGATACTTCCTCCACACGAATGGCTGAATTTCTTTTAAAATGGCTGCGCCAGCGGATAAATCACCCGCAACAGGCCGCGCCTTGATTAAGGCCGCACGTTCCCAGTTCTGACCAAAGCTTTCATAGTAAACCATGGCAGCAGCAACCGGTAGCGCAACTTGCGTCGCACCGGGATCAGGCCTAAGGCGAAGATCGGTCCGAAACACATACCCATCGGCCGTACGCTCATCCATAAGTCGAACCAGGTCACGGGTCATTTTTACAAAAAAGCGATGCGCCTCAATCCCCTCGCGCAGTGAGGCCAAGTCAGGGTCAAAGAAAACAATGAGATCAATATCGCTGGAATAATTCAGTTCATAGGCACCAAATTTTCCCATACCCAGAACAATATAACCAGACGACCCGGCGACTTTTAAAGGGTCAGCGAATTGCGCATCACCCTCAACAAGCCAATCACCTTTTAAGATCGCCTGCTGGAATAAGAAACCAACAGCTGTCTGCAAAGCTGTTTGCGCAGTCTCACTTAGCTTGGCCGTGATATTCATCACCGGCCAGATGCCGCCCAAATCAGCTAAGGCAAGCAACAACGCCATTTCATTCTTAAACACACGAAGGCCCCGCATCGCATCTTCTATTTTGCGAGCGTCATGTGCCAAATGGGAAACGGATTGGATAAGATCTTCATACAAGATGAGCGGTGGTGAGCAAAGCACACGTTGAAATCGCTTTAGATCTGTTTTGATAAGTCCAGATAAATAGGGAGAGCCATGTAACACTCCACCAACCAACGCGCATGTTTGTGGATCAAAGAGAGCCTTTGCAAGATCTTCAAGGCCGCCCTTGTGTGCCTCTTCGCGAAGAAATATCACTTCAGGATCATCAAGGCCTGCCCTCACACCATCACGTAAAAGTGGAGCAGAGCTTACCAATTCAAACAGCTGTTTTACGGTGTCTTGTGTCTGAATAGCCATCGCGCCCCCTAGCTAATAAACTCTCACTGCCACAACAAAACATCATCAGACTCAAGAATCTACATGCGATAATTCAAACGTAGCAAAAGAAATGATATTGTGGACACACAAAGTGGTTTTAAACCTGCTGCGATCCTGAACGCCCCTTACCACTGGGCAAAAAAACCACAACCCGCAACCCTGGTTCATTGTCCTCTAGCCGAACCTTACCTCCATGAAGTCGCGCCACCGCCGCCACGAGGCTCAAACCAAGTCCTGTTCCTGGAGCTGTGCGGCTCTTTTCCAAACGAACAAAACGGCGCAACACGCGTTCTCGGTCTTCAGGCGCAATGCCTGCACCACGATCCCCCACCGAAATCTCAACGCCCTTTTCAACGGGTGTTACAGAAACGGAAATATCTTTTGCAGTCGCACGATAGCTTCTGACTTTCTCGGCCAACACCATCTCGTCTTGACCATCCCCGCCGACGCAGTCGGATGTTTTTCTTAAATCACTTTTCAGTCCGCTCACACTATACTTGATGGCATTTTCCAGAAGATTTGCGATAGACTGCCCAATGAGTTGGCGGTTAATAGGAACATTCAAATCCCCCCCCTCAGAAAACGTGACACTTAGATTAAAACCAGCATCTGTAGCCACCGGCTCGTAAAGCTCCGTGACATCCCTAACAACTTCCCGCAAGTCTGTGTCTTCGAGAGTTTCATCTATGGCACCAGCTTCCAGCCGGGCAATAAGCAAAAGTGCATTGAACGTTTTAATAAGATCATCCGCCGCCTCGATCGTTCGTTCCAGACCTTGCCTTTGCGCCTGAGCTCCTCGCGGATCTCGCAACGCTTCCTCGGCACGGTTGCGCAATCGATTCAAAGGCGTCTTCAGGTCATGAGCTATATTATCGGAAACCTCACGCAGCCCAAGCATAAGCTGTTCAATTCGCGCCAGCATCTCATTGAGGCTTCCCGCCAAGCGGTCGAACTCGTCACCCGTACCCGATCGTGGAAGTCTCTCAGATAGGTTGCCCGCCATAATCGCCCGACTGGCTTCAGTAATCTCATTCACCCGCGACAGCACAAGCCGGCTTAATAACAAACCTGCCAAAAGCCCACCTATCCCAAGTAACCCAAACCCGATGAGAGAGACCAAACGGATTCGATGAGACAACACACGTTGATCTTCCACATCACGCGCGACGACAAGTTGCGCACCACCAAATGAAAGCAATACCCCCACAGCAGTGCGCCGCGCAGGCCCCGAAGAACGCCCTTGCTCGGACATGGATCCCGCACGTTGAACGGGATACGAAAACACAGCGCCCCTATGATGATCCAGCAATTCTTTTGGAATCTCAGACAGGTTGCCAGCCAGACGGGTCCCTTTTTCATCTCCAAGAAAATACAGCCCAGAACCTGCCGTCCTGCTACGCAAAGCAACGGCTCGACGCAAGCCCACCAACCCGGAACTGCGTTCTTCAGCCCGAAGTAGTTCTGTTTCGGAAGAAAGCGCCGCTAAGACTTGTTGTGTTAAAACCAGGTTTGTCTGCTGCGAAACAAACCACATGATAGCGGCAGCCACCAAAGTAAAAACCGCCACCACGATTGCGGCGGTTCGAAAAGCCGTCGTCGATATGGAGGATTCCCAAATGTTATTCAGCTTGATCACGAATAACGTACCCAGCGCCACGAACTGTTTGCAGTAATGGTCGATCGAAATTTTTGTCGATTTTTCCTCTCAATCGAGAAACATGCACGTCAATAACATTCGTTTGAGGATCGAAGTGATAGTCCCACACATTCTCCAGCAGCATGGTTCGCGTAACCACCTGGCCTGCATGTTTCATCAAGTATTCCAGCAACCGATATTCGCGTGGTTGCAATTGAATAGGCTGGCCATTGCGGCTCACACGATGTGATAACCGGTCAAGCACCAGATCTCCCACAACAAGCCGTGTCATATGTTCTTCAGGAACGGTCCTACGGGCAAGAGCCTCCACGCGCGCAAGCAATTCGCTATAGGCATAAGGTTTCGTGAGATAATCATCTCCACCAGCACGAAGTCCTTTTACTCTGTCATCAACCTCACCAAGTGCCGACAATATCAAAACCGGTGTCTGGTCACCTTCATCACGCAACGTACGGATAACACTCAAACCATCTCGCTTTGGCAACATCCGATCAACAATTAAAACATCGAAATCATCTTCCCTCGCCATGGCCAGTCCGATTTCACCATCATAAGCCAACTCAGCCGTGTGCCCACTCTCCTTCAGCGCCCTTTGCAGGAACCCGGCTGCTTCCCTATCGTCTTCAATCACCAGCACACGCATATAAGGTTAAAATCCCTTTGTAGATGACAGCAACACCTCGGCCATAACTCTAGCCTAGATCTCGACCAAGTTTTCTCATTCTTTGATAATTCGCAAACTTGTACAAGTTACTGCTTCCTGGCCAAGAGACTATACAGACGAAAGCGGCGTCAAACCAACTGAAGGTCCGACGCCGCGAATATTGTTAAGCACGAAACAACTTGTGCCGAACGGCAACCTTCACATGAAGATCAGCCTTTCTTGAGTTGCACAGCCACAAAGCGTTTGCCTTGTGAAGACTGCACGTGCATGAGAACTGCTGGACGTTTCTTGTCCAGTGCTCTTTTCACGCCCTTAACCACATCGTCATGGTTTTTCACTTTCACACCCTGGACTTCCAAAATCACATCACCCGGTTTCAAGCCCTTGCGCTCAGCATCGGAACCAGAAACAACTTCGGCAATTGTAACACCTTGAGAGTTTGGCTGATCACCACCGCCAACGGGTACGAGCGAAAGACCAAGTTTTTCAAGCTCCTTGGGTAGTGAATTGAGGTCCTTGCCTTGCTCAAGCGCTGCAATCTCCTCAGCCGAACCTGGGAAACGGCCCAGTTTCACTTTCACCACCTGTTGTTTTCCATCCCTCCAGATACCAACATCTATAGTTGTATCGGGAGCAATTTCAGCAATTTTCCTAGCAAGATCGCGGCTATCGGTAATTGGGCTATCATTCACACGGACGATGGCATCTTGAACCTTCAGCCCGGCACCATATGCTGGGCCCGATTTCGTGACTTCCGAAATCAAAGCACCTTTCGCCTCAGGTAAACCAAGACTTCCAGCCATGTCTTCGTTGATGTTTTGGATCTTAACTCCAAGCCAACCACGGCTTACGGTTCCGTTCTTTTTCAACTGCTCGATAACTTCAGCTGCGGTTTTAGCTGGCACCGCAAACGCAATACCGACGTTTCCACCTGAAGGGCTGTAGATTGCCGTGTTGACGCCAATAACCTCACCTTGAAGGTTGAACGTAGGCCCACCGGAATTACCCCGGTTAACCGCAGCATCAATTTGCAGATAATCATAAGGGCCCGAGCCGATATCCCGGCCATGAGCTGAAACAATACCCACGGTTACCGTCCCGCCAAGTCCGAAAGGATTGCCAACCGCAACAGCCCAATCTCCGACCCGGGTATGCTTCTTTGCAAAAGACACGAACGGAAATTTCTTATCCGATTTGATTTTCAGCAGGGCTAGATCAGTGCGTGGGTCTGTTCCCACAAGTTCGGCAGTGTACTTATTGTCCTTGTCAAAGCGAACTGTAATCTCGGAAGCCCCGTCAATCACATGATTGTTCGTGACAACATAACCATCGGCCGAAATAACAAACCCTGAACCCTCTGCCATTTTTGGGGGGGAAGGTATACGGGGGCCACCACCGGGCACACCTGGTGTACCTTGGTTATTGGGAGCTCCAAACTTCTTGAAGAACTCGTAAAGAGGATGGTCTTTTGGAATGCCTGGAATGCCAGGAAGGCCTTCCATCTTCTTGTCAGAGGACACAACCTGTTTGGTCTTGCTTCGCACCGAAACACTCACCACCGCAGGCTTAACCTTCTCTACGATATCAGCAAAAGTAAGTGGAGCCCTAGCATAAGGCTTTATGATACCTGTATCGCTGGGCTTCAACTGGGCCTTTAAAGGCCCAGTTGAAGGAACAGCGCTAAACGCAAGAGCTGCAACGCCAAGTACGCTCAAAGCAATGACACCGCTTCGAACTTTGCCAAAATAGCCTTTGCTAGCTCGTAGCTTAGGGCGTGAATTGGTATTCTGGGTTTGCATTTTTATTATGCCTCCAAAAATATCGGGAAATGTTCTCTTTCCTGATAGCATTGGCGCATTACAGCAGCCTTTCGGGCACCTTAAGAGTTGGTAAGAAACCACTTTTTCCAAGCAAAAATGGAAGAAAATCGGCCAATTTCTCAAGAATTGGTCAGAATCATTAAATCTCAGACCATCCTGAGAAAATTCACTTGTCTAAACGAGCATCAGGCGAAACCTCAAGTATTGCCTTCAAGCGTTCTTCATCTTCTTCGGAAAGCCGGTTCACTTTTTTCACATCCCCATCTTGAGAGGCGGAAACACGAGAACTGGAAACAAGCAACCTGCGAGCGAGAAATATTCCCAGCAACAGTACCAATAACGGCGATAACCACAGAATGAACGTATGTGGTCCCCAGCTTGGCTTCAACAAAACAAATTCGCCATAGCGAGCCACCAGAAAACCCACGACTTCATCATCGCTGTCTCCCGCCACCAAACGCTCACGAACCAGCAATCTCAAGTCACGTGCAAGCGGAGCGTCGCTATCATCAATGGATTGGTTTTGACAAACAAGACAACGTAATTTGGCTGATAGATTTCTAGCGCGCTTTTCAAGCTCTGTATTTCTCAAAACCTCGTCAGGTTGAACCGCAAAAGCGCAAGTTGGAGGAAACAAAAGCGCCGAGACGACAAAAGCCATAAGAATGAATGTCGTAAAAGTTCTCATCGAGACAGCATTCACACTGTGAAGCATAAGTTTCCTCACTCTGCAGGAACCTGAGCGGACCGTCGACGAGATCGCACTGGCGCTCCAAAACGCAGTCTGCGATCACTTAACGATATGGCCCCTCCAAAGAACATAACCAACGCTCCAAACCAGATAAACCGTACCAATGGATTGTAATACATCCGGAATGTGAAACCACCATTCTTTTGACGGTCACCTAATATTGTATACAGGTCTCCCGCCCACGAGGCATAGATGCCAGCTTCACTCGTCACTTGTACCGGAGCTGTATAAGAGCGTTTGCCCGGATACAAACGGATCACTTGTGAACCGTTCCGCATAACATCTAAAACACCGACCTGCTCACGATAGTTGGCGCCATGTCTGGGTGCTTCCCCACGGAATTTAACAGTATAGCCAGCGATCTTCGTTTCTTCACCGGGCTTCAAAACCAGGATCTTTTCTTCCTGGTAAGCCGATGTGGCCACGATTCCGACAACCATCAGACCAACCCCAAAATGCGACAACGCACTTCCCCATGCGGATCGAGGTTGATTCCAGGTTCTGCGGGCAACTTCCTCAAAGGACGCTCTGCCAACTTTCACCCGCACGGCAAATTCGGTGATCGCACCGGCCATGACAAAAGCCCCTAGAGCAAGTCCAAAAGGTGCCATGACTGGACCGCGATAATAATAGGCATAAGCCGCGGCCGCAACGACAACAAAAACGAGACAGGCAAAAATCAATCGTTGCCCGACACCAACAATATCACCCCGCTTCCAGGCGAGAAGCGGCCCAAAGGGCATCGCAAGCAACAACGGTATCATCAAAGGACCAAACGTCAGATTGAAATACGGTGCGCCTACAGAAATTTTCAAACCCGTAAAGGTTTCAAGAACCAGCGGATAAAGCGTGCCAACCAGCACCGTGGCAGTGGCCGTTGTAAGCAGAACGTTATTGAGAACAAGACTGCCCTCACGGCTGATTGGCGAAAATAGCCCGCCTTGCCGCAAAGAAGAAACACGATAGGCAAACAGACTCAGTGAGCCGCCGATAAACAACACCATGATCCCTAGAATGACCACGCCGCGTTCCGGATCAACCGCGAAAGAATGAACGGAAGTCAGCACGCCCGAGCGCACGAGAAATGCACCCATGAGAGACAATGAGAACGTCAAGATAGCCAGCAGTATCGTCCAGACTTTAAGAGCCTCTCGCTTCTCCATAACAAGCGCGCAGTGCAATAGCGCCGTTCCTGCAAGCCAGGGCATGAACGAAGCATTCTCCACAGGATCCCAAAACCACCAGCCGCCCCAGCCAAGCTCATAATAAGCCCACCAAGACCCCATGGCGATACCGATGGTCAAAAACATCCATGCAGCCAAAGTCCACGGACGCACCCAGCGTGCCCAAACCGCATCGATCCGCCCATCAATGAGGGCGGCCACCGCAAACGAAAATGCCATCGAGAAACCGACATACCCTATGTAGAGAAACGGCGGATGAAACGCCAAGGCCGGGTCTTGCAAAATGGGGTTCAAACCGCGCCCCTCAAGAGCCGCCGGAATCATTCGAATGAACGGGTTAGACGTTAAAAGAATGAACAGACCAAATGCCACCACGATTGACGCTTGAACCGCCAACACATTGGCACGAAGTGTGGGACGCAAATTCTCGCCATAAACCGCAACCGCTGCGCCGAAAAGTGCAAGCACCAAAACCCACAGCAGCATGGAACCTTCATGGTTACCCCACACACCTGCAATTCGGTAGATCAGGGGTTTGGCAGAATGCGAGTTTTGAACAACATTCAAAACAGAAAAATCAGAAACCACATAGGCATACATCAAGGCCAAAAAAGCGATTAACAGTAAAAGAAATTGCATAATCGCGGCAGGTTTTGCAACCTCCATCATGCGCGTATTACCGATTTGCGCACCCCACAAGGGTATGATCATCTGCACCAGCGCAACAACCACACCCAACACCAATGCAAAATGTCCAACTTCAACTATCACCCTAAAGCGTCCTTTTTGCTTACCGCATACATCCCGCTCTACGGGGCCGATTTGTGAACCGCACCTTTGCCGAGTTTCACGCCTTTTTCCTTGAGCGCAGACGCAACTTCCGGGGGCATATAATTCTCATCATGCTTGGCCAGCACTGTGTCGGCGACAAGCACACCTTTTTCATCAAGAATTCCTTCAGCAACAACGCCCTGCCCCTCACGAAACAGATCGGGCAACAGCTTATTGTAGCGGACCGATATCGTGTGAATCGTATCTGTCACCGCAAATTCAACAAGGGTCCCTTCACCACGTTTCACGGAATCTTCAGCAACAAGCCCACCAAGACGCAAACGCTTGCCAGGCTCGATATTCTTGCTCAAGACATCGCTGGGTGTATAGAAAAAAACAATGGTGTCCTTGAGCGCAAACCCGACCAGTATCCCTGCGATACTCAGCACAACAACACCAGCTCCAATTAAAAATCCGCGTCGTTGTTTCCGCGTCATGACTTCTCCATATCCTAAGTCATCTCAGTCTTCGTCGTAAAGCCAGCACAAACATGAAATGCTTGCCTGAAATCCAACCCCTAGACCACATGCTTCCAGGCAATCACTGTAATAGACGGGTCAGGTTTTAAGAACCCAATTCATATTTTTTTGCCAAAGCATCAAGGTCCTTAGCGCGGACCTCATCATCACCAAATCGTGCGCGAGCATCAGCAAGCGCCTTCTTGGCTTCCTCGGTTCGACCCAGCACCACATAAGCGTGCACCAACCGGGTCCAACCATCAAAATCTGAACCACCATCTTTGGATAAACGAGTAGCCAGCCTTTCTACCATATTTGAGATAAACTTCGCTTTTTGCTCCTCGCTCATCTCCGAAACAGCAGACGCCCCATCCACAACGCGTGAATCTTCAGTTTTATTTCCTGAATCAGGTACACCAGCGCCATTTAAACTAGAACGCAACTTGGCGATCCGCTCTTCAATCATAGTACGCCACTTGGCATCTTTTTTTGAACTGGCCAGCATTTCCTCAAACGCGGCAATAGCGCCTTTAATATCGCCACCTTGCTCTTTTGCACGTGCCAACCAGAGCCGCGCTTCAAGGTCACTTGGATCGAGTTCAAGGTACTGCTCAAACGCCAACTGCGCTTCATCAGTAACAATCCCATCACTTGCTCGAATAGCTGTTCGCCCCAAACCAAGCAGCCGTTCTTTGGAAGGCCCAAGCAGCGCCAAAGCTCGCCCGTAAGCGACACGCGCATCTTCAAACATTCCAAGCCGCGCGTAAACGGGAGCGAGAACATCCCAACCTCGCCCATCCAGTGGCTTCTCACGCAATCGCGCTTCCACTTGTCCGACAAGTTTTTCAACATCAGATTGTTCAGGAGACTTAACAACACTTGCGACAAATGGCTTCCCCGGCACACCCGGAGAACCAATCGCAACATAAAGTCCAACACTCATCAAGGGAAGAAAAGCGCCAATCGCCAAAACCAAACGTCGAACATCAACCCCTTCACGAGGAGCGCCCCCAACTCCGAAAGTCTGGCCAAGTTTATCCGCCCCACCCACTTCTCCAGAGCGAACATCAACATGATGAAATATTCGCTGAGCCAGTTCAGCACGCGATGCTTCCGCCGCCTCGGCACTCACGAGCCCGCGTTCACGGTCATGTTCAATTTCAGAGAGTTGATCCCGGTAAACGGTCAGATCATAGGAGCCATCGCTCGTGTCCTCGGAGCGACCGCGATCACGTGACAACGGCATCAAGATAGTGCCGACCACCAAAGCTGTAAGAACAGCGAAAAAAACCCAAAGGATCATTTGATATCCAAGTCCTAATTCAAGACATGGAATAAGTGTGTCAAAAGGCTAACACAAGGCTAGACACCAACTATCTACCAAATGTCGCAGGCTTTAAGCAATTTTTCGCCAGGTTCCATCGGGATTGCGGCAAGCGCGCCCCTTCATGGTTTGCGGTTCTCCCCCAATATATACCGTGTGTGTAAAATCACGGCATTGGCGCCCCTCGCGTTTATAAGGCCGACTTGGGATAACTTCACCATAATGACCGTTATCAGGATTGCGCCACGGAATAGAACGTCCCGACTGCCCCTCTTCCAAAGCTGCATACTCAGCGCGCTGAGCTAATATGCGGTCTTGCTCATCCATAGACTGACCAATGGAGTGCCCAACAACACCACCAATGAACGCCCCTGCAACCGTCGCAAGAACGCGCCCAGTACCATTTCCCACCTGATTGCCTATGATACCTCCGGCAACTGCACCCACAAGCGTCCCTGTATCAGCCTTGGAAGCACCATCAGGGCCACACCCAGCAAGCATCAATGGTAACGCAGCGATAACGACGAGCCGCGACTTATTCATGGTAGTCCTCATTGTTTTCTGAGGGTCAGAGCCAATAGGCACGGCCCAGTTCATACATACCCAAAAGAACAGATATTATCTCTACGCTGAGTATGTCGGCGTTGATCTACATTGACCTTTACCAGCCGGATTCGGGCAAAAGTTCGACCTCCCCCTAAATCAAACGCTAAAACATATCTCAAATCTTGAAAAATGGGCTTAAATGCTGGGCAAAATAAGCTTGGCCAGCAACCCGCCATGAGCAGAGCTATCCAGTTCAAAACGGCCCCGATAAGACTGAGCTAGATCAGATACGATCGAAAGCCCCAGTCCAGACCCCGGTTTGCTCTCATCAAGTCGAAGCCCACGCTGACAGATTTTCTCACGCTCTTCCTTGGTTAATCCAGGCCCATCATCCTCTACCGAGATACATATCTGCCGCATAGAACGTTGGTCGCCCACCGACAACAAGACAACCTTCAAATAGACATTTCGCGACGCCCATTTGCAGGCATTATCCAAAAGATTACCAAGCATCTCTTCAAGGTCCTGTTTCTCACCTTGAAAACTCAGATCTTCAGGGCAATCAATATGAATAGAAACAGCCTTGTCCATGTGTATACGCTCCAGCGCACGCACCAGTGGCTCCATGACATCATAAACTTTTGTAACCCGCCCAATCACATCAACACGTGCAGCAATACGAGCCCGGTCAAGGTAGTGGGAAATTTGAGAACGCATAAGCTCTGCCTGTTCACTGATCTTATCACCAACCGCTCCGCTAGTATCGCGAGTCTCATTGGTGATCACAGCAAGAGGTGTTTTTAGCGCGTGAGCGAGATTCCCAACCTGTGTACGCGCACGATCAATAATACTTTGGTTGGATTCAATCAGCGCATTGAGTTCTATCTGTAGCGACTCAATTTCAGCTGGAAACGTACCTTCCAACTTCACAGCCTTGCCGGAGCGCACGCGCGCAAGCCCTTGTTCAATTTTGCGTAATGGCGCCAAACCAAATCTGATCTGAAGCAAGGTTGCAATCACAAGGCCAAGCCCCGCAAGTGCAAGAAATATTGTCAATCGGTTCCTGAATTTGGCGACCCCATCTTCAAACCATTCCAAAGGGCCAGCCACAATAATTGAGTATGAAGGTGCCCCTTCTTCCCCAGTTTGAAGTTTGTCAATGACTTCAACAATCCGTACCGGTTCACCCAGTGGCCCCTGGCCATTCATCCACCGGGCTCCCGACTTATCAGCGGGATAGTTTAATTGCTTGGGTGAGGCTAGGGTGGCGGTGGCAAGAGACGCTGAAACAAGCGTTCTCCCTTCTCCACCCTCCAACGGCTTGATCTGCCAGTACCACCCGGAATGCGTGACTTCAAACAACGGCTCATAGCGGTTCGGAGGCACAATCGGCTGGTTTGACCCGGCATACAAACTGTCGATACGTATTGCCAATACGAGTTTGCGCAACTGATTATCGAACGTAGCTTGGACATCATTGCGATAAAGGGAATAGATCAGCACACCGGCTATAGGAAGCACCAGCAACGTCCATATCGCAGACGTAAGAAGCAGACGAAATGCAAGGGAATTAACCCGCATCAATCTCCACCCTGCTTCTCTTTTTCCTGGTGCGAGTTCATCCGATATCCAAGCCCACGAACGGTCTCGATTAAGTCGCTCGGCAACTTCTTACGCAAGCGGCCCACAAAGACTTCAATGGTATTCGAGTCACGATCAAAATCCTGATCATAAAGATGTTCAACAAGCTCTGTGCGTGAAACAACCCTGTCATTGTGATGCATCAAATAAGAAAGCAAGCGATATTCATGTGAAGTCAGTTTCACAGGTTGCCCATCGCACGTAACTCTCGCGGAATTCGTATCCAGACGCACAGCCCCACAAACAAGTTCACTCTTGGCATGTCCGCTTGCCCGTCGCATCTGGGCCCGAGCACGCGCCAATAATTCTTCCATGTGAAATGGCTTCGCGAGATAATCATCGGCTCCTGCATCGATCCCCGCAACCTTATCACTCCAACGGTCTCGTGCTGTAAGAATGATAACGGGCATATTCCGTTCAGATCGACGCCATTGCTCAAGGATTGAAAGTCCATCCATCTTCGGCAGACCAAGATCCAGCACCACCAAATCATAAGGCTCGGTATCACCCAGAAAGTAACCTTCTTCGCCATCAAGAGCGGTATCCACCGCATAGCCAGCATCAGAAAGCACCGTGACCAGCTGCCGATTTAAATCTTGATCATCTTCAACAACGAGAACACGCAAGGGAAAACCTCATATCTTCATCAAACAGTCACTATACAATAAACGTAACTATACTCGCTAATATGGTGTTTTCCAGTCGCGAACAATAACCAATGATGGAAAGACGTTAAGGAATACACGCCTTTATTAACAGACGGCAATAAAACAGACCACTTCTAGAGCCTAAGCATATTGTACTTTATGGACGCGTGGTGAACGGCTCAAGCGCATCAATCGAGAGAGTTTTCAATTGCCCTTCTTTCGTACGCATCACAACCAGATATGCATAGCCATCTTTGGTGTTGCACAGCGTGGTTTTTACAATTTTGCCGGCAAGGACGGTTTTAGCACGCGATATCAGCTCTTCCACGGAAACCAACCCATGTTCCTTTACAATGGTGGAACCAACAGACCAATCTTCATAGCATCGTGGAAGCGTATCAGCCGAAGCATTTTGAGCTGGAGCCATCAGCAAGACAGCCAAAAGCACAAAAAATGAGCCACTTCTCAAAAGCCTAAATGTCATGAAACGACGATTCCTAACGAGTTTGACACCCCTCAAACCAACTCATCTTATAGCTCCCACCATCTGAATAGCCCATGAACAGCAATGTCTGAGTTGTTCCCTCTCCAAACATTCAAAGACCCGATGAAACCCGCCAAGCATGTGCAATCTCAAAGCTATAGTTTCCAAAAATGGATCACGCGTTTCATCTTTCCTGGAAAAACACGCCAGACCTCCAGAGATAAAATCAAAACCCTAGATTTTCAGTGAAACAGAACGCTGCTCCAAGGTCTGCGTGGCACGAATACGCCCAAATATGGTCATTGCAGTTCCAGCAAGTCCAACAACCGCTTGCACAGCTGTAAAAGTCTCAGCTCCAATCTGGCGCACAGTATCAGCTCCAATTTCAATCCCCACCAAAGGACCAAGTACTGGCACCACTGTGGCAGCAGCCGTTACCAATGCACCCCAGATCGTAACAGACTGACCCCACCATTTTGATTGACCCACACCAGTTTGATTCCGTGACACCATCATATCGTTACTCCTCTTACCAGAACCATTTTTCTCAGACTTCCCAACCAATTCACGCGCCCGCTCAAGCGTGACATCCACACGACGCAACCACCCCCGCCCAAATCGCCAAAAATGTTTCAACGAGCGATACCGCGCCCGCCGAATGTCCGCATAAGTTTTCAAGATTTCATCTTCTGATTGGGAATTCACAGCACGGCGCGTATTGGGGCCCACCTCGCCATCCACCGCCACACCAACGACCTGCTGTAGCATTCGAACAGCTGTGCCAACACCATGATTAACCGCCGTATCAAAATGCATAAACGCGATACCAGAAGGAAACGCCTCACATAAAGCCTTGTCCCAATAGCGCTTCTTATAGATTTCAGACACTGTGGAATCTGGGATTTTTTTCAGTTGTGCTAACAGCTTTGCACGCGTCTTTCCATTCAAAACAACCTTGCGCCAAGCAGCAAATACACCAAGTGTAATACCCTTGTTCGTCGGCCCACCCGGATCAACAGGATCATTCGTATAACCGCCTTCCATCTCGAGAACATGCTTCAAAGCATGCTGAAATAACGCTCCACTGGAACGATCTTCCTTGCTCACACCCATAGAAGAGGACGCCCAGCGCAACCCAAGCAGTCGTGAACGTTCATAGGAATTGACAGTCACCCCCCTGATTGATCTCAGCAACAATCCGATCGGCTTCAAATTCGTGATAGGCTCGAACCGCCGCACGCGCCCATACATTGGGCTCACGTCCCTGAACCGTCCGGTCCGCCAGCACAAAAACCTGTCCATCATCGCCGCAACCGGCCACAACTATTCCGCAAGCATCTGAACGCTCCGTGGCGCTCACCGGTGGGTCTACACCCACAACAATAGTTTTCAAATCAGCAGCACACTCAACGCGGGCACTCTCAATCCAGTCTCGACGCCATAAGCTCCCGCTTTGATCTTCAATAATCTCACCTTGCAATTCCTGCCTGCCAAGTACCGTTCCCTCGTAGCGCCTTTTCACCTCTGAAACAAAACTGGGAGCAAGATTACACGCGTTCATTTCAGTGGCTGCTTTACTGACAACACTCATCGGATCCGCTAGAATCCGCTTTAGCAGTGGCACAGGTCTTGGTGTCGTCGTAGCCACAAGCTGCGGACAATGCCCAAGCCTCAAGCCAAACTGAAGCATGTCCCAGGCAAGTTCACCTTGACGCCATTTCGCAATCTCATCGCACCAAGCCACCTCAAATTGCGGCCCTCGCAAACCCTCGGCATTTTCAGCAGAAAACAACTGCGCGACTGTACCGTTCTTCCAAACAACAACGCCCTTGGAAGGTTCAAATTTTGGTCGCTCCTTTTCACAATGAACCGCCAATAAACCAGATTGCCCCTCCACCATCACATGGCGGACTTCGGCCATGGTTTCTCCTACCAAAGCAATCCGCCGGACGGGTTGAGAAGCTATTGGCTCCAACCCTAAAGCTTTGGCCTTGATCCATTCAGCTCCCGCACGCGTCTTACCGGCACCACGTCCGCCTAAAATCAACCACGTTCGCCAAGGTTGGCCCGCTTGAGTAAAGCGAGGTGGAAGTTGATCATCACGCGCCCAAACCTGCCAATCTTTCAGCAAGGCTGAAAGAGCAGCCTCACCCAGACTGGCCAGATCGTCCTTCAAGGTCCCATTGCGAATGGAGACGCTCAAGACGTTCCGCAATCTCAACGCGCATGCGCTCCGCATCGGCCGTGACGGTTGCCCGTGCTCCAGCTTTTGGTTTTCGTTCTTTGGCGATGTCAGCGGCGACCCCCGTCACTTTCTCAAAACTCCGAACCATGGTGCTCAACTCTCGCGTTTCTCTTTCGCTGTCTGCAGCACTAAGATCCTGCCCCTGTTCCATCCTCACCTCCAGATCCTCCAGCTTCATCAAAATCGCCCGATAAAGCCGCCCAACCACTTCTTCACGTGCAGCAAGCGGATCCTCGATTAACGTCTGAGCCCGCTTGGTCTTCCTGTTCCGGCGCAGCACCCTTTTCCCAGCATCTACGCGCTTGTCATGTTTCTTGGTTTCACCCTCACCGGCACCGCTCCACTTGGACGATCCGGAGCGCGAAACGCTCCGTGACCATCCATCACGACGCACCCGATAGCGAATTGCCCCGACGGATACGCCAAAACGCGCAGCTATATCAGCAACAGTCTCTCGACCATCAACATAGCAACGGCGTATCTCACCCCAGGCCGCGTCATCGACGGACATGCAGCAAAAACATCCATAATTTTGAAGAATAGCCGGAGCAAGTTTCAGCAACACTTGAGCCCATTTCCAGCAATAACAAATTTATACAATAACACCGCAACGGTGTCAACAAAATTTTAAATATATCTAAAGATCAATACATCAAAAGCCCTAATGAAAACAACAAAACACTTAACTATACATTGGAACAGCATGAAGTGGATAAGTTTTAAATTCATAATAATAACACATGGAACGTTGCACGCATTTCTATACTTCAATCAGCGTCAAAATCATTGATGATATAGCGATGAAAATCATCAGGCGCCACAGTGCTCTCACATCGCGCCCATCCCTGCACGGAAATACCCGCCTCAAAAACAGTTTTGCTGGACCCCGATAACAGTGGATGCCACCAGGCTAACCCTCTGCCGTCATCCACACGCCGATATGCACAACTCTCAGGCAGCCATGAAAGCGAACGCACCTTTTTAGGGCTGATGGAAACACAATCCTCTACCACCTTGTGTCTATTGGGGTAATCACGACACCGGCACGTTTCTTTATCTAGCAGATGACAAGACAGGCGCGTCAGAAACACTTCGCTTGTGTCCCAGTCTTCAATCTTCAGCAAACAGCAACGACCGCAGCCGTCACAAAGCGATTCCCATTCCTTGGAAGACATCTCCTCAAGTGTCTTTGACTCCCAAAACGGCACATTATTCTGCCCCAAAACTCACCTCATCATCCTCTCGCATCATTTCGTCACGACTCCCTGTCAAATATCAAAATAAAGTGCCCTGTTATCAAGCACACAATAGAGCCCAACACCTTGAACCCACGCGCGTAGCGGATTATTCAATTAGCAGCAGCCGACCCAACTCAAAACAAGGTAAAACACCGTGAGCGATTGGTTTTTCAAACAAGGTGGACGCGATAAGCTTATCGATTGGCTCAGTGTCGATTCGATGATTGATTCCACCTTGGCGGAAACATGGTCGCGCATCAAAGATTTCTGGAACGCTGGCTCGAGTTTCTTCCAACGCTTTCGGTTGACAGGTTGGAAGCGCATCATCACCGAACTGAGTAGCGAAACGCTGACACTCGCCATGGGTGGCATCTTACTTTTATACGCTTTATCTCTTCCCGCACTTCTTGAATTCGATGAGAAACGCTTTTTAACCGGCCGCTACGCTGTAAAGTTTCTTGATCGCTACGGCAATGAAATCGGTAGCCGGGGTATTTTGCATGACGATGCGGTCCCGCTTGAAGAAATACCAGAATCCGTCATCAAGGCCGCTTTGGCCACAGAAGACCGTCGTTTTTTCGAACACTTCGGCGTCGACTTCCAAGGCACTTTACGCGCCCTCATGGAAAACATGCGCGCAAACGGTGTTGTTCAAGGTGGCTCCACACTAACCCAACAGCTCGCAAAAAACCTCTTTCTTTCTTCGGAGCGTTCAATCACCCGCAAGATCAAAGAAGTCTATCTTGCCTTCCTTCTTGAATCACGCTTCACGAAACGCGAAATCCTAAAACTCTACCTCGACCGTGCCTACATGGGCGGAGGGGCTTTTGGAGTTGAAGCCGCTTCCCAGTTCTATTTTAGAAAATCTGTCAGGCGTGTAAATCTGGCCGAGGCGGCGCTCCTCGCCGGCTTGTTTAAGGCCCCGACAAAATACGCCCCCCATATCAATCTTCCCGCCTCGCGAGCCCGTACCAACGAAGTGCTCTCCAACCTCGTCGAAGCCGGCTTCTATACTGCAGCAGAAGTCCACCAGGCACGCCTGCACCCTGCCAAGATCGCCGAACGAGATAACTTTTCAAAACCAGACTGGTTTCTCGATTGGGCTTTCGAGGAAGTCGCTCGCCTCGCCGAGGGAAAGGATGAATATGTCCTGACAGCCCGAACCACCGTAGATCTTACTCTGCAACGCCAGGCAGAAGAAGCCCTTCTTGGTACAATAAGACATGAAGGAAAATATAAGCGCGTCCGTGCCGGAGCTCTCGTCTCAATGGAAACCGACGGAGCAGTTCGCGCCCTCGTTGGGGGAACCGATTACGGGCGAAGCCAATTTAACCGCGCAACAAGCGCACGACGCCAACCCGGCTCTTCCTTTAAGCCTTATGTCTATGCCGTCGCACTTGAAAACGGTTATAAACCAAGCACCATTGTTCGCGATTCCTCGCGCAGTTGCGGTCGCTGGCACCCTAAGAATTACAACGGCAGTCACGGCAGCGGGCGCCGTATTCCACTAAGTTACGCACTCGCCAAGTCTCTTAACACCACCGCCGTTGAGCTTTCTCTCAAGTTCGGGCGCGACAAGCTCCTCGAAATGGTAAAACGTCTCGGTGTCACTGGCGTTCGAAGAAGTTGTTCCATGGCCTTGGGTGACGGAGGTGTAACGCCACTTGAACACACTGGCGGTTTTGCAACTTTCGCAAATGGTGGAAAACTTGTGCGCCCCTACGCCATTTTGGAATTGACCAATTCCAAAGGTCAGCTCGTTTATTCTCGCGAGCGCGACGAGCCGGAAGCCCCCCAAGTCGTAGCCCCTAAAGTTGCCGCCTACCTAAACCAAATGCTGCATCAAGTGGTCGAAGCAGGAACAGGCGGGCGAGCACGCCTTGATTTCACTTATGTTGCCGGCAAAACCGGCACAAGTTCCAGCTATCGAGATGCTTGGTTTATGGGATTTACTGGAAAATACGTCACCGGCGTCTGGCTTGGAAATGACAATTTCAGCCCCACAGCACG
>JAJRZC010000287.1 GCA_024275435.1 Alphaproteobacteria bacterium | reverse complement strand
GGACCTCGCTCTTGATACGGCGGTTGTAATGATTGGGGATGTGCGCTTTGGCGGCCTTGCTGGGAACCATGAGGCGCACTTTGAGGCGCATTGGGCCGATCAGCGCTTGGGCGGTAATTGGACAAACGCGGTGGGCGTGGTGGTTTGTTTGTCATCTCTGGTTCCTGATGCATGAAGCATGATGGTGCGGCGCAATAGCTTTTGCCAGCCTTACCATACGAAGAGGCGGGAAAATGTCACCCCAACACGGCGTATTCATTACCACGAGGTGGCAACAATCTGATATTTCCACAGATGATATATCGCATCGGGTCTTGGTCTCATAAACCCATCGAGGTTTCGTTGCCAAGGGGAAGGACCGTTCGCTGTGTTTTTTTGTATGGAAATGGGGGGGGCGCATGGCGCTTCAATTGCAGAGCCTTGCGGGTGTGATCATTATTCCGCTTGTTGTTTGGATCATCAGCGAAAACCGGCGTTCCCTGGGGCCTGGGCGTGCGCTGGTGATTGCGGTTACCGCAATTAGCGTGCAACTCGCCATTGCCCTTTTGTTCCTGAAAATGCCTTACGCCACGTATATTTTTGATGGCTTGGCCGCTGCGGTTTTATCTCTTCAAAAGGCAACGGACACAGGTTCCCAATTGCTCTTTGGCTATCTTGCAGGGGGAGAGGCGCCGTTCACGCCTTCTAAGCCGGAACATGCCTTTCTGGTGGCGTTTCGCGTTCTGCCGATGATCCTAGTCTTAAGTGCGATTGTCAGAGTTCTTTATTATTGGGGCGTTTTGCAGCGGGTTGTTGCGGTGTTTGCTTTTTTACTGAAGCGTACCGTTGGCACTGGTGGGCCGCTTGGCACGGTATCGGCCTCGTCTATCTTCATGGGACTTGTGGAAGCTCCGCTGATGATACGGCCCTACATCAAAGACATGGATCGAGGTGCGCTGTTTGCAACCATGGTCGTTGTTATGGCTACTGTGGCGGGAACCGTGATGGCGCTTTACGCAAGTATCTTGAGTACCGTGGTTCCGGGTGCGGCTGGGCACCTGCTGGCGGCATCATTGATGAACATACCCGGTGCGTTGATGCTGGCGCGGTTTTGTGTCCCGGATGGATTCGAAGCAAAATCAGAAGATCCCGTTTCCGTTCAAATGGATGATCCACCTCAATCTTCTATGGATGCCGTTGCAGCAGGAACCTATGAGGGTTTGAAGCTTGTTGCGACAGTGGCTGCGATGCTGGTTGTCATTGTCTCGCTTGTGGCGCTTGTGAATATGATCCTGGCAGGTTTGACAGCGCCATTTGGAGTGAACATCACGTTAGAGGGTGCGTTCGGCATGGCGATGGCGCCCGTTGCGTTTCTTATCGGAATTCCCTGGAGCGAAGCCTTCATAGCTGGTGGGCTGTTGGGGCAAAAGCTCATATTAAACGAGTTTCTGGCCTATCTTGAACTTGCCAAGACGCCTTTGGAAGGTGATGGATCTCTTTCCGAACGGTCGCGGTTTATCCTAACCTACGCTCTATGTGGGTTCGCAAACCTGGGTTCTTTGGGCATTCTTGTGGGTGGGCTTGGCACCATGGCACCGGACCGACGCGCGGAGATTGTTGAACTGGCGCCCAAGTCGGTGCTTATCGGATTTCTGGCGACATTGTTGTCGGCGGCCCTTATCGGCTGTATCACATGGTCCTAGAAAAGCTGTTTGTCATAAGGAACCTTTGTTGGTCCCAAAGCATCTTATCAGTCGTTTCAACCTGATCCGCAAGAGACATCGAACAACGTCATGCCATATCGCACCCTAGATCCCGATAAGATCATTGGAACACTGGAAAAGCTGGAACGGCGAATCCAGGAACGGTTTCCCGGCTGTGGATTATCGAAAGTCTGCGCGGAATTACTGGATATAGCCAGAACCAGCAAAGCCAAGTCGCTTGCTGCCTCCGAGCCCAACTTCTATTTAAGAACAGGTATCGCCGCCTTTCTCGTTCTTGGTGTCGGTATGCTTATTTATGTTGCTTCCCTGGTCAACCTTCAGGTTGGGAGTGAGAACCTTTTTGGGATACTAGAAGGTGTGGATGCCGGTGTGAATACGCTGGTGATTTCCGGGGCAGGGATTTATTTTCTCGTTAGCCTGGAAGACAGATGGCACCGCACGAAAGCCCTTGAGGACTTGCACGAATTGCGTTCGATCATCCATGTCATCGATATGCACCAGCTTACCAAGGATCCCAGCGGGGTTTCAGTTGTTGGAACGCAGACTCCTTCATCGCCAGATCGGCCAATGACAAACTTCGAGCTTGTGCGTTATCTTGACTATTGCTCCGAGATGCTATCGCTTTGCGCCAAGATTGGTGCGCTTTATGCGCAGGGAACACGCGATCACGTGGTTATTGCAACGACCAGTGATCTTGGACAAATCACATCGGACATCTCCGTGAAGATCTGGCAGAAGATCACCATTGCCCAGAAATCATTCTCAAACAGCACGTCGAAACTCGCAGGAGCGATAACTCAGTAAGATGCACGACCGGCAAGGTGCTATTTTAAGGGAAAGGTACAAGTACAATGGGACTCATTCGACTGTTTACTAGTTTTGATGGCCGCATTGGCCGAAGGAACTACTTATTCGGGCTTGTTATGTTGATACTTGCCAGCCCCTTCTCAGTGAGCGCGATTTTATCACCTAACCCGTTTCAAGAAGCTTTCGGAGCCATTCAAAACCTAGGGTTTAACGGGCTTTTATGGTCCCTTGGGTTGCTGATCCCGCTGGCCGCGCTCAACACAAAACGACTGCATGATCTCAACAAGAGCGGTATCGTCGCGTTACTGTTTTATGCTCCTGCGGCGCTTTCGGCTCTTACCTTGTTTACGGGCTGGACACCGCCGGGTTTTGATCAAATCATGTCATGGACACTAACATTGGCCGGTGTCATGGGCGCGACCAGTGCCTGGTTTCTGTTCACTCTTGGTTTCCAGGCCGGGACAAATGGCCCCAACAAATATGGACCGGACCCTGCTGGCTAAACATTCATGACATTTGACCCAAAAGACCCGGTGGCGCTCACGCAAGCGCTTATTGCCTGCCCCAGCGTCACTCCTGATGAGGGTGGCGCGTTGTCGCTTCTGCAAGATGTTCTTGGACAAGCCGGCTTTGATTGTCAGCGGCTAACTTTTCAAGACAGCGATACCCCGGATATTGAAAACCTTTATGCAAGGATTGGTACGCGGGGTCCTAACCTTTGTTTCGCGGGTCATACGGATGTGGTTCCTCCCGGTGAACTTGCGGCATGGAGTGTGCCTCCGTTTTCCGGGAAAATACGCGATGGCTTTGTTTATGGTCGCGGTGCTGTGGACATTAAGGGCGCCGTTGCTTGTTTTGTTTCGGCCGCTTTGCGATGGCTGGAAAACAAGCGCTCCGAGAGCGGGGAGGCGGATCAGCCGGGTTCGATATCGTTGCTGATCACAGGGGATGAAGAAGGCCCGGCGATCAATGGAACGGTGAAAGTTTTAGCTTGGCTTAAGGAACACGGGGAAGCCTTGGATGCCTGTGTGGTGGGTGAACCGTCGAACCCGCAAGCGTTGGGTGATGAAATCAAGATCGGGCGGCGCGGCTCGCTCAATGGCGAAATTGTCGTTTCGGGAAAGCAGGGCCACGCCGCCTACCCGCATGAGGCCGATAACCCGGTGCCAACCCTAGCTCGCATTATCGACGGGCTTTCACGAGAGACACTTGACCAAGGAACCGAGCATTTTCAGCCTTCCAATCTTGAAGTGACGATTATTTCGGTCCCCAATACTGTTACGAACGTTATTCCAGAGGAAGCGCGTGCTTCGTTTAATATTCGCTATAATGACCTTTGGACGCGCGAGCGACTTGAGGCGTGGGTGCGCGAAAAGTGTCGTGAGTT
>JAJRZC010000286.1 GCA_024275435.1 Alphaproteobacteria bacterium | reverse complement strand
GAAGGATGGATCTTCTGCTGCCAAACGCGCAAGGCCCGTAGACATTTTCTCTTGGTCGGCTTTGGTTTTTGGCTCCACGGCAATCTCGATCACAGGATCGGGGAAGGTCATGGTTTCAAGCACTACCGGATCAGCGGCAGAACAAAGCGTATCACCCGTGGTGGTCTGCTTCAGGCCGGCCAGCGCAATAATATCACCCGCAAATGCTTCCTGAATTTCATCTCGGTCATTGGAGTGCATCATCATCATCCGGCCAATGCGCTCTTTGCGGCCCTTGGTCGAGTTGATAATCGCATCACCCTTGGCGAGCGTGCCGGAATAGATCCGCGTAAAGGTCAAGGTTCCCACAAACGGGTCATTCATGATTTTGAACGCAAGGCCAGAAAACGGCATATCATCATCCGCACGGCGCGGAATGTTGCGGGTTTCGGTTTCATCACCCGGCTCAAAGCCCATATAGTCTTTTACGTCCATCGGGCTTGGCAAGAAATCAATCACGGCGTTAAGCAGCTGCTGAACACCCTTGTTCTTAAAGGCAGAGCCAGCAAGAATAGGCACAAAGGTCATTTCCATGGTGCCCTTGCGGATCAGGCGGATCAGCGTTTCTTCGTCAGGCTCGTTGCCTTCCAAATACGCTTCCATCACGTCATCATCAAGCTCAACAGCCATTTCGAGCATCTCGCCGCGCATTTCTTCGGCTTTATCTTTCAGGCTATCGCGAATGTCGCGAATTTCCCAAGTCGCCCCAAGGTCATCGCCCTCATAGACCCATTCCTTCATGGTGATCAGGTCGATCGAGCCTTCCAGCTCGGTCTCAGCACCAATCGGAAGCTGAACAGGCAAAGGATTGCCGCCAACACGGGTCCGGATCATCTCAACGCAGTTAAAGAAATCTGCGCCGATCTTGTCCATCTTGTTTACAAAAACAATACGCGGCACGCTATAACGATCAGCTTGGCGCCAAACGGTTTCTGTTTGCGGCTCAACACCGGCATTGGCATCAAGCAGCGCAACCGCGCCGTCAAGCACCGCCAATGAGCGCTCAACTTCAATGGTGAAGTCCACGTGGCCCGGAGTATCAATGATGTTCATCCGGTGCTTTTCGGAAAGTGGCGTTGTGCCATCAACCGTGCGCTCCCAGAAAGTGGTCGTCGCAGCCGAGGTAATGGTAATACCGCGCTCTTGCTCCTGCTCCATCCAGTCCATCGTTGCGGCGCCATCATGCACCTCACCAATATTGTGGGATTTCCCAGTGTAATACAAGATACGCTCGGTGCAGGTGGTTTTACCTGCATCAATGTGCGCCATGATACCGAAGTTACGGTAGCGTTCTAGGGGATACTCGCGAGCCATTTTATGTAGTCCTACCAGCGATAATGGGAGAACGCTTTGTTAGCGTCTGCCATTTTGTGGGTGTCTTCGCGTTTTTTAACGGCAGAGCCGCGTGTATTAACCGCATCCAGAAGCTCACCGGCAAGGCGCTCTTCCATTGTGTTTTCATTGCGTGCGCGTGAAGCGTTGATCAGCCAACGAATGGCCAAAGCTTCTTGGCGAATCGGACGAACCTCAACCGGCACCTGATAGGTAGCACCACCAACGCGGCGAGACCGAACCTCAACGCTTGGCTTGATGTTTTCCAACGCCTCATGGAACGCCTCGATCGGCTCCCGCTTCAGCTTTTCTTCAACCTTGGACAACGCACCGTAAACGATACGCTCTGCAACGGACTTTTTGCCGTCCAGCATCAGGTTGTTCATAAATTTCGTCAAAATCTTGTCGCCATACTTGGCGTCTGGCAGGATTTCACGTTTCTCGGCACTATGGCGACGGGACATATCTTAGTCTCCTATTTAGGACGCT
>JAJRZC010000285.1 GCA_024275435.1 Alphaproteobacteria bacterium | reverse complement strand
CGCGATAAGAGCGGTGATCAATGAAAACAGCGTGATCAGGTTAGGCGTCAACCATTTGAAATCTACGACAACCCAATTGGCGAGGACCGCCAGTGGCGACGTCACAAAGGAAGACCACCATCCATCGTCCTTGTTCTTGGTTTCCCAAAGTCGAACGAATTTGTCGTCCATGCGAGATCTCTCGATTGGATTGTGATGATGCAACGACCCGGGATTAACTGGCCAGTAAATTTTCTTCGCTGATAATAGCGGTGAGGCTTGCCCGCTTCGCCAGCCAGCCTTGAAGTCGTTGATAGTCGCCCAGGTGATCCACTTCCGTCCAAAATGTACCGATGACGTCTTCATGGTAGATGGTCATATTGTCGTTGATGAATGAATACAGGACACCTTCCCACCAGTTCCTGAAATCGGCGCGCTGAATCATGTGCTCCATTCTCGTCTTGAATTCACCGATAAAACTCCGATCAATGCGTACTATTCCGACATACTCGCAATCAGTTTCGTGGTTGCTCAGGTTGTTTCCGGTTTTAACGATCCGGTCGCCATCCACGCCGAAGCGGAAATCTGCGGTTTCAATTCGGCTCGAATCTGAAAGCATGACCACGTGCCGGGTTTGAGACAGTGCGATATCAATAACTTTTTCCTCGACATAAAGGTCTGCATTCATGAGAATTATATGATCGTTGAGAAGGTCTCTTGCCAGCCACAAGGATGCTATGCTGTTGGTAACCGAAAAAAATGGATTGTGGAAATAATTGACCCGCGAGCCAAGTTCTTCGTGTATGAGCTCGCTCCTGTATCCTGTAATTACCGTTATTTCTTTGACATTTCGGCTCTTTAGAATTCGCACCATTCGTGAAATTAATGTTTCTCCGTCGGCTACGATCAGACATTTTGGTTTGTCTCCGATGACACTGCGAATTCGTGATCCCACGCCGGCTGCCATAATGATCGCTTTCATCTAGATATTCCTTTTGGTCAAGGGGCACGCGAAAATCCATCGGAATTGCTCCGACGACAGGGCGCCGCCCCAGTGCATACAGGCGATTTTGGGTCACACATGACGTGCAAACGCATCGATACTAAGTTATTGAAATAAAACAATAAAAATAAACAGCCCAATCTTGCAAACAGATTGGGTTCACGACATAATTTGTCTAAGGGCCAAAATCAGCGCATCCGCGTCGGTGACGTTTTGAGCGCCCATATGGCTTATGCGAAAAATCTTGTGCTTGAGCGCCCCACCACTGGGGGCCGCTTCGATGTCATAATGCTGACGAAGACGCTGGACGATTGCAAAGGCATCGTCTTTTTCGCAAAGAATGGCCGTGACGGCATTGGACTGCCGGGTTGGCAGCGCGCCACAACTCGAAATAGCAAGAAAATCGCGAAAATAGCAAGCTCTTTGTTTGTGTTGACGAATAGATTCGCTGAGCGTGAGCGCCTCAATGTCCGTCAAGCGTTGATGGAGTTGCACCAACAGCCCGATGGCCGGTGTGTAGGGCAGTTGCCCGCGTTCTTGATTATCGAGGTAGTCAGCCAAGTTGAAATATAGAGACTTCGGAGCGGTTGTTTTTAACTTTGCCAACGCCCGCCCACTCATTGCAACGAAGGATAGGCCCGGCGGCAAAGCAAGTGCCTTTTGCGAACTCAAGATCGCCACATCCACAAGCCATTCATCCATCAAAAACGGATCGGCGCAAATGGTGCTGATTGCATCGACCACATAGAGCAGCTCATATTTCCGGGCGATCCGCCCGACGGCTTCGATATCGTATAGCTGACCGGTGGACGTTTCATGGGCATTGATGAGCAGGGCGGTGAAGGTCTTCCCAGATAGTATCCGGGACAGTTGGTCCAGATCAATGTCCCCACCGGGATTGAGCTTCAATTCGTCATAAGAAACAGCATGTATGCGGCAAAGATCACACCAGCGCTGACCGAATGTTCCGCCATTGATCACCAGAACTTTGTCGGATCCATTAAGAAAATTAAGGACCGCCGCTTCCATTGCAGCCGTTCCTGATCCCGTTAATATCGCAACCGGACCGGCGGTCTGAAACACATTGCCAAGCCCCCGTAGTATGTCATGGGTAAATGCCGAAAATTCTGGCGTTCGATTGTAGGGCGGTTGTTCCGCGCCTTTGGCAAGGATATGCGGTTCGATCGGAACCGGACCGGGAGTGAACAGTCTTTTTGCTTTGAACATTCATTCGTTTCCCCGAACACGCGATAGCGTTCCCTTCCTAATTTTTCCGCTCTCTCTTCAACCACCAACAACTGCCCCGGAAACTCTTCCAGGCAGGATGCGTGAATATAAAACGGGGACTGTGCACAAAAGCCATAGCCGATGCACGAAAGGTCGACTTTGTTCATACGCCGCTTGGCGCATCTTGTCGAGACGATCAACAGCAACGGCCAATCGGCATCTTGGGAACCATCCAACCGATCTCAACTTCGCCATAGCACCTGTCAAATGCACCAAGTCTCGTTCGGGTTCCAGCCAATGGAAAATGTCTCTTCTTGGCCCATTGCGTCGGTGGCCGGGCTTACCCCGCGACCGCTGCATCTCAAAAGCCGACCTTATATACCTCGATAGGTTCCGTGATAGGTTCCGTCTATTCGCGCTTTGTTGTACAAAATTCTGCGGTGCGGTGCTGACGCGGCGTTGTTTTTGGTGCCTGATGTGGAAATTGCCGCGATGGCGATCATCGCCAAGCTGATCGGCGTCAACAGCACTGGCGGGACCAGGATGAGGAGGCGACAAAGATGTTCATCAGCGGAATGAATTTTGGCCTGGGAGAAGAAATTGAGGCGCTGCGTGCGGTGGTGCATCGCTGGGCGCAGGATAAATTGGCCCCAAGGGCTGCTGAAATCGACGCGAGCAATGAATTTGCCGCTGATTTGTGGCCCCAGCTCGGCGCCTTGGGTCTGCTCGGCGTCACTGCTGATCCTGAATTCGGTGGCAGCGGCATGGGTTATCTTGCGCATGTGGTGGCAATGGAGGAAATTAGCCGCGCCTCGGCGGCCATTGGTCTGAGCTATGGCGCGCATTCAAATCTATGTGTCAATCAGATCAACAAAAACGGCACAGCCGAGCAGAAGGCGAAATATCT
>JAJRZC010000284.1 GCA_024275435.1 Alphaproteobacteria bacterium | reverse complement strand
GCCTTGATAATGTCATGTCAGATATGACGGTGCCGCGCGTGTTCGGAAACAGAAAGCCGTTGCGGGCGTGCGGGCGTGCAAGTTCGATAATGCGCTGGGCTTCGTGCGACAAGGGCACGCGAAACGCCTCGGTCGCGCCTTTGCGACCCTTCATGTTTTCACCCGGCACCGTCCACACATCGCCTTCTATTTGGTCCAGCCTGATATTGCGCAGCGGGTTCGAGCGCAATCCGGTCAATATCAGAAGGCGCAAGGCCAGATGGGTCAATGTCGGTTCTTCTAAGCTGGAAAAGAAGTCCGGCACATCGGCCCAATCCATCGCCGGAATGTTTTTTGGCACATGCCGCGACTTGCCCAGAAGCGCCTTTGCCTTATCGGTCGCCTGCAAGTCGACTTCCAGGCCCAGCGCGGCTGCATGGCGTATCACGATTGAAAGCCGGTTCATCGCTTTGCGTGCCGTGTCGGCTTTCGTGTGCCAGATGGGTGCCAGGGTGTCGCGAATGTCGCGCTGGTCGAGGTCAGTTACCGGCACCTTGCCTAGCTTGGGCAGGACGTGAAGGGTCAGAGGAGAAAGCCACCGACCCGCCGTGCCATCCCCTTTCAATTCCGCTTTACGGGATTCAAATGCATCGGCGGTTAAAATCGCCAACGATATATCTTCGCGCCGCGCTGCCCGTTCTTCGGCTTTACGTTCCTTGATGGGGTCGCGGCCACCCGCCGCCATATTGCGCCAGCGTTCGGACAGTTTACGGGCGTCGGCCAGACCAAGCGATGGAAAGCCACCTAAGCCCATTTCCCGCCGCCGTCCGTGCACGGTCACGCGCAGCACCCATTGCGCGCCGCCATCTTCGCGCTTCACCAGCCAAAGCCCGGCCCCATCGCAATGTTTACCCACGGGGGCAGCTCTCAGGAAGGTCGCTGTCAGACGGCTTTTTGCCCGCATTTTATATCCCCCTAAATATCCACCCTAGATTAGTGGATAGGACCGGACAAGGCAAGACAGCGCTGGGCAGGTTTAGCCATATTACAAAGGGGGATAAACGCAAGGGTGAACAAATAAAAACACGTTAAAACAAGGGGTTGGTGCCTCTCCTGGGCACCATTTCACCTTATCATAGCTGCTCATATCTGCTCGAAAACCTTGATTTTACTATGGTTTTCCTATATGGTCGTTCTCATAGCTGAACACTGATTTCCACTGTTACCCACATTTTTGAGGGTATTATTGCGGGTGGCAAGCGGAAATATGAGCAAAACACCAAAAAAATACCCGGAACGATACCCGAGCAGATCATGCCATTAAGAGAATTCGAAGTTCGTAAAGCCAAGCCAAAGGACAGACCCTATAAGCTGTCTGACGGGGAAGGGCTGCATTTGTTGGTTAACCCCAATGGATCAAAGCTCTGGCAGCAGCGCTACAGGTTCCTTGATAAAGAAAAGATGTTGTCTCATGGGAAGTATCCAACAGTGGGTATTTCTGATGCAAGGCGTAAATGCCGAGAGGCCAAACAACTTTTAGCCGATGGTGCAGACCCCAGGTTCAGAAAAAGCTGGACAAAATCAGCTCAGATAATTCCGCACGAACCACTTTCCTATTGGTGGCCGAAGAATACCTTGAGGTTCTGGTTGACCGTGAGCTCGCTGATCAGACGATGAAGAAAAAGCATTGGCACATCTTCAACCTCTCCGAATCGTTGCACAATCGCCCCATCAATGAAATCTCATCCGCCGAAATCCTCCATCTGCTAAAGGGCATTGAAAGAAGCGGTAGACGCGAAACAGCCAAGAAACTACGCGGCACACTTTCAGCTATCTTTCGTTTGGCCGTAGTGACACTCCGCACAGAAAATGACCCCACTTATGCTGTGCGAGGGGCACTACTGCCTCCCAAGGTGACCAGACGGGCCGCCATAACCGATGAGAAGCTGTTTGGGTCGCTCTTGCGCGATATGGAAGAGTTTACCGGCTGGCGCGTTATTATTGATGCCCTGAAGTTTCAAATCCTGACCTTGGCCCGCCCAGGCGAGGTGCGTGGGGCAAAGAAACAGGAATTCGATCTGGAAAAAGGGATTTGGTCGGTACCATCTGAACGTATGAAAATGCGCCGGGAACACCTTGTCCCCCTATCCGATCAAGCGCTGGAAATCGTTAAAGCCAACTGGCCGGAAATTGAGAGTGTAGAGCTCATTTTCCCATCACTGAATTCCAATCGAAAATGGCTGTCTGAAAATGCCTTCAACTCAGCTCTACGTCGTATGGGATACCAGAAAGAAGAAGTAACCGCCCATGGTCAACATGGCGAGAGGGTCGTTGGGCGATGGGTCGGTGGACCAAACAACCTGGTTCCGATACACTGCCTGCTACCGTTTCCGCGTCTGATCGCTTGGAACTTAGAGGTGAACATAGCTCGCCATACACTCGCATAACGCGATATTCAGGACCCCATCTTCCGTATAGGTTGTATTTTGGGGGTACATTTGGGGGTATACCCCTTAACCACAACGCTACTCTGCATTTAGAAACAAAAGGTTACCTTGCATTTGCGGGTCTTCTCCTGGCACCATAAATCCCGAACATTGCTGCTCAAAACCGGTCTTGTTGCAGGGATCGGAGTTTAGCCACAAGTCGCCCATACCCATAAATTAGGTCATGCGACAACATCGAACTTGGGGCGGCCAAGCTCGGTC
>JAJRZC010000283.1 GCA_024275435.1 Alphaproteobacteria bacterium | reverse complement strand
TACGTCACACCACAGGAAGCAGAGGAGACCTTCTATGAAAATATGAATATCTTTGATAAAGTAGCTTAAGATTTGAACAAAACACTCTCCGGTAAACCCGGGGCGGTTCAAACCGACCACAGGCATAGCCTTCAAATGCTTCTTCAATAATTGAAGCAAGCGGCTCATTACGAACGAGTACTTTGCCGCCATGTTTCGCTGTTGTGTAACAATAGCCAACTGGTGCGTGAAAAACCCAAAAGCCCTGTTCCATACGCGCCTGCATTTTCTGGCGCACCTGTCTGCCATTTTGTTCGCGCTCGAGTTCGCCTTGTGCGGCAAAAACGGTTTCAATAAATTTGCCTTCTGGTGTGTCCTCAAATCTAAAATTCAAACATTCACGCCGCGCATTGCGGGCAAGCATTTCGCGTTTAAGTTTGAGATGGAATTCGGTGTCTCTGGCATAGCGCTTGAGATCATCAAAGATGACAACATACTTCTCATGAGGGCTGGCGTCGAGAAAAGCCAGCAGGGCAACCATGCCTGGACGGTTCATAAAATCGCCACCGCCTGAAACATCATCGGGGAACATAGCAGACACCTGATAACCTTTTTCCTCAGCATATTCTCGGCAACGGTGTTCCTGACTATCCAGACCACTTCCTTCTTCGCGCTGCTTCTTGCTTGAGACGCGGCAATAGATAATAGCTTTTTGAATTGTGTTCCCGGTCATGACTCCATCCCTTTCACTTCTTGCTTATCAGGGCAATCAGCGGCATCAGTAAATTGTTTTTGCGGTAATCCTTTTTTTGAGGATACCACATTATTGGCCATAAATGAGGTCAAATTTATATCTTGCGCACATCCTTGCACGTCAGCTTGTTGCAGCGGGTGAATATCAAATCCCAGATCAACAAAGCCGACGATGATTGTCCAGATCGTTTCCAGAAACTCTTGACGCTGTTCTTCTGTGAGATCGCAGTCATTCAACATCTTTTCGTAACGCTCGACATCAAGTTTGAGCGCAGGGCGGGTTGTTGGGATCACGTCTGGCTTGTTCTGTTCAATCATCGTTGGGGCTTTGTCTTTTGTCATAGGTATTGCTCCTCTTATTGTGGGCCGCTGCGAACGCGCTGGCGTGAGCGTCCAGTGCTGTTTGACTTGGTGCGGGTTTTGGTGCGCCCAACGTTGGATGTTCTTGCTTCACGTTGTTGTTTTTCAGCGTCAATTTGCGGGCGGAAGAATTGCCCGTCCAATTCCTTGCCCCAGTCATAGAGTTTGGAGCCTTCGGTCTGGGTGAATTCATCGCTCATAATTCGCTTGGCGGCGATATCAGTGATGCCGAATTCTCTGGCAAGGTTTTGTGCTTGACTCGCAAACACGCGGTGGAAGGTGAGCTTGTCACCGCTTTCCATGAGGTTGCCAATATCACAGGCGCTTTGATAGGCTTTCTGGCGATGATCATCATTGATGGCCTCCAGGTTATTGGCGAGAGATTCACGCATCTGGTTCATGGATTGACCAGTTGAAGCCTTGAACACATCGCGAAGAATGGTTTCAGCCTTGGCCACATCGAACTTTTGTGATCGGGCAAGCGCATAGGCATAGTCGCCCAGCTTGTCTTTGAACTTGCCTGAATAGAGGATTTCCCGTTCAATAATTCTCGCAATCGACTTGCACTCAAAATATTGCGGATCGGTCAGCAGGCGCGCGGAAAAATTTTCGCGAACATTCGTGTTGTGGGCGCTGGTATCGTGAGCAGAAGCAGGTTGATTTTTTTGTTTGATCTTGTTGGTCATTGTAGTTTCCTTTCATTGGTTTGCATCTGCTCATGGTGGTTGCCTTAATCGGCAGAATTGGCGCTTTCAAAAGATGATTTAGTGGCGCAGATTTATTGGAAACTATGCGCGTTGCCGTGATCGCGTTTGAGTTTTGCTGGTTTCACGCTGTTGCTTTTCTGCTTCGATCTGGGGGCGGTAATATTTTTCTTCCTGTTCTTTGCCCCACTTATAGAGGTCTTTATCCTCGACTGATTTGAGCGCTTCTTTCATGAGAGATTTTGCAGCAGCGTCCGTTATGCCGAGTTCGTTTGCAAAATCATTTGCAACATGCGCGTGGGCGCGGTGGAAGGAAATCTTGTTGCCATCTTCAATCATCTGGCCAACTTCCTTGGCGTATTTGTAAGCACCAAGTTTTTGATCTTTCGTGAGCGCGGTTTCGCGTTCCATCAACTTTTCGCGCGTCTGGTTCATGGTCTCGCCTGTGCGGGCTTTATAAAGATCGCGCAGGATTGTTTCAGACTTCATCACATCGAATTTTTCAGTGCGCGCCATTGCCACCGCATAGTCGCTTAATTTTTCTTTGAATTTTCCTGTCGCCTTGATCTCTCG
>JAJRZC010000282.1 GCA_024275435.1 Alphaproteobacteria bacterium | reverse complement strand
TTAATACTGCGATGCGGCTAACTGTCCTGCTCGACATAGCCACCTCAAGCCCCGTTATCGGGGTTATTTATCGCGGCGTTTTCGCCGTCCTAAACACCCTACCCCAAGTGATTCGGTTTTGGAACAGTTTTCTTGAGGGGAAGCAGCGTAACCCGTAGGGTGGGTTTTCACCCACCACGCGCGGATGGTGGGTTAAAACCCCACCCTACCTTATATAGAACCCACTCCATTCTTAAGGCCGTATTGGGAACATCTCACGAATAGAATTGGCAATCTCGGAAAGACTATTCAAGCTGCTTCCCGTTCCGGCCACGGTAGACGCGCTCGAAAAGTAATAAACAGCGCTTCCCAGCGCTCCCCACAGTTTCCAATCGCCCAAGCTCTTTCCGGCTTGCTCAAGAAATGCCTTGCTGAACACACCGGAAACAGCTTTGCTCTTTGCAATTTCCAAATCCTCTTTCAGCGCTTCAATCTTGGCTTTCAGGTCCGCAATTTCCGCATCGAATGAAGCATTGTCGCGCGCCCCACCGATTAGGGCCAACTGTGAGAACCGGCTAAAATGTGCCGGAAGTTCCTCAAGGACACGAAATTCATCGGGCAGTTGGTTTCTTCCCGTATCCGCGTGATAACGCTCAATGACACTCGCAATTTGCGCCGACATCCCGTCAGCAGTCATCAACACCATCGCGTTGTTTGCTGAAATTGGTTTCGCGACTAACGGTTCAGATTTCTCAAGCGTTTTCCCCTCGAACTCTTCTTCAATCTCCGCAATCAACCCGTTCACATGCTTGGGGCCTTGCTCCCAGTCATCAGACGGGATCAAGGCAATCTGCTCCAGCATCTCCCATTCAAGCGGCACACCTGCAAGCGCGGCCTCATACCATTTAATCCAAAACGACCAATTCTCTTTCGAGTTTTTCAATAGGTTTTTAACATTTTTCCATGGGTCAAGAAATGGATTACGTTCATCTTGCCACAGTGCAGGTCTATTTTGGGTGAAGCGAACCATTATAGCCGAAATATCGGAGCGCAATAGATTCCAGAAACCATTGTAAATCAAACCTGAATCCGCTGCATAGCTTTTCATAGATGGCTCTATTGCCAAGACGGAATTAGCTACAAATTCCGCATTTCTGGTCTCACGTTCGCCCCAAAAAAAGAAATTTGTATAGGAAAACGCACCATCTGGAGAAAACATGTCCATCTGAGATTCAGCCATTTCAGCGACCGATAGCGCAATCGTTCCAGCTTCTATGGCTGTGAAGTCAAGCTCCGGCGAAATATTTGCTGGCACTAGGTAAGTTACGACTTCAGTTGTTAAGTTAGCCCTCAAAACAGGAAGAATAGATGCCCCCCTTCTTTTTGCTCTTTTCGATGTGATGGCCCAGTCCAAAAATACCGGTAATACTCGCATCGCGGCTCGATGGGTCAGTATTTCCGAAGTTCGCCAAGGTTGCCCCTCAAGCCAAGCCTTCAAACTCTCCCGATCAACAATATCCTTTATCTCAACCATCTTCCCCCACCCTTTTTATCTCCCATTCCAGCTCAATCCCGTGCTTTGCTCGCACCTTATCCCGCACCATTTCCCCCAGCCCTTCAAGGTCTGCCGCCGTCGCCCCACCAGCGTTTATCATGAAGTTCGGGTGCATCTCGGACATCTGCGCCCCGCCGAGGCGCGCGCCGCGCAGGCCCGCCTCATCTATGAGTTTCCATGCTTTCAGGTCATGCACATCGTCGGCTTCTCCGGTAGAGGAAAACCCAGCGGGGTTCCTAAAGGTGGAGCCGCAGGAGCGGTCTTTTACTGGCTGGCTGGCGGCGCGGCTGGCCAGCGCCGCTTCCATTTTGGCCTCGATCTCGGCGGGGTTTCCGAGGGGGCCGCGTAGGATGGCTTGGGTGATCGTCATGTCGTCGGGCATGGCGGAGTGGCGGTAGGCAAAGCCCATGTCATCGGGCTTCAGGGTTACGATCTTGCCTTGGCGCGTCACCGCAGTGGCCCTCACAAACACATCGGCGATATAGCTGCCATAGCAGCCTGCATTCATCTTTATAGCGCCGCCGATGCTGCCCGGAATCGTGCGCAGGAAGGCAAGGTCTATC
>JAJRZC010000281.1 GCA_024275435.1 Alphaproteobacteria bacterium | reverse complement strand
TACCCAATCCCAAAGATCACGAGTGAGAGGTTGTCTGCTTGGGTTTCTGGTGATGGTTGAGCAGATTCCCCTGCTATACAGACACAATCTGTCGCGCGCTGGAACAGTGTATGAGCGCCCTTTGACATAGACGGAAGCCTTCCCCCTCGTTAAACAGGGCCCCAACAAATGCAGCGGGAAACAAAAAAACCGCGCATGCTGGCGGAACAATCGGACATCGGAAAACTTATGAGCACGGCGCAAACAAATTCGGGCGATAACGCTTCGCTTTCCCACCAAGATATGGCCAATGCGATCCGGGCCCTGTCCATGGATGCGGTCCAGGCCGCAAAATCCGGCCACCCCGGCATGCCCCTGGGCATGGCCGATGTCGCCACGGTTCTGTTTCAAGATCACCTCACATTTGATGCTTCGAATCCTCAGTGGCCGAACCGGGATCGCTTTATCCTTTCCGCCGGTCACGGCTCCATGTTGCTCTATTCGCTGCTCTATCTCACCGGCTTTCCCGATATGACAATCGAGCAGATCAAGAATTTCCGTCAACTGGGAAGCAAAACCGCCGGTCACCCTGAGTATGGTCATGCACCCGGCATTGAAACCACCACCGGCCCCCTCGGCCAGGGCATCGCAAATTCTGTTGGCATGGCCTTGGCTGAGCGTATGCTCAACGCTCAGTTCGGTGACGATCTCATTGATTATCATACCTATTGCATTGCCGGTGATGGCTGCTTGATGGAAGGCATAAGTCATGAAGCCATCTCACTAGCTGGACATTTGAAACTCGGCAAATTGATCGTGTTGTTTGATGACAATTCCATTTCCATTGACGGCAGCACCGACCTTTCCGTATCCGATGATCAAGCATTGCGTTTCAAAGCCTCTGGTTGGAACACCATAAAAATTGATGGTCACGACCCCCAACAGATTTCGAAAGCACTCTCACAGGCAAAAGCAGATTCAAGCAAACCCTGGTTGATTGCTTGCAAAACCGTGATCGGTTATGGCGCTCCAACCCGTGCAGGAACAGCCAAAGCCCATGGCGAACCTTTTGGTGCAGAAGAAATCGCCGGCACGCGCGAGAAACTAGGCTGGCCCTATAAGCCCTTTGAGATTCCGACGCCAATTTTGGAAGCTTGGCGTCAAGTGGGCGCGAAGGGAACTGCGAGCGCGAAACAATGGGACCAAAAGCTTGAGCAAGCAGACCCCAAAGCCAAGCAGGCGCTCACTCTAAACGCGGCAAAAGCAAGGGCCCCAGCCATTAAAGAAGCCATAACACAGGCCAAAGCCGCCTTTGCCCGTGATGAAAAAGAACGTGCAACGCGTGTTTGGTCACAAATGACCATTGAGCATCTCGTACCTGTGGTTCCTGAACTCATCGGGGGCTCGGCAGATTTATCGGGCTCAAACGGCACCAAAACAAAACATCATAAAGCCGTGACGCCCAGTGACTTTTCCGGCAACTATATCCACTACGGTGTACGTGAACACGCCATGGCTGCTGCCATGAACGGTATAGCCTTGTCCGGCTTGATCCCATACGGTGCAACGTTTCTTGTCTTCACGGATTACTGCCGCCCAGCTATCCGGCTCTCGGCCTTGATGCGCCAACAGGTCATCTATGTGATGACACACGATTCCATCGGTCTTGGCGAAGACGGCCCCACCCATCAGCCTGTCGAACATCTGGCCGCTTTGCGCGCCATCCCCAATTTGAATGTACTTCGCCCAGGTGATCCCATTGAAACAGCAGAATGCTGGCAGATCGCACTAAACAGCCACGAAACACCCTCTATTCTTGTGCTCACCCGCCAGGCCGTTCCACTCATGCGTGAAGAAAACGAGACATCGAACAAATCGCAGCTCGGGGCCTACGTTTTACATGAACCAGGAAAACGTGACCTCACACTTTTGGCCACGGGCTCCGAAGTAGGCTTGGCCATGAGCGCCGCTAAGACATTGGAAAGCGATGGTATTGCAGCTGCCGTTGTCTCTATGCCGTCAATGGAATTGTTCCGTGCTCAATCCTCAGACCACCAGAACGAGGTACTTGGTGATGTGCCGCGCATTGGCATCGAGGCCGCCGTGGAGCAAGGTTGGCGTGAATGGCTGCGCCCAACTGATCGTTTCATCGGAATGAGCGGTTTTGGTGCGTCGGCACCCGCCGCGCAGCTTTTCGAGCAATTTGGAATTACCATTGATAACGTAGCCAAAACCGCACGTGAACTGGTCAAGGCGTCTTAGTAATCGTTCTCAAGATACTTAATAAGTTGGCACGCAACCGATTTCGCGCCAACTGAATTTAAGCACTGGCTACGGAAGCAAGACTTAAATGGACTTTTCAAATCTTAAAACCACCCAGGGACTGGACGTTCAAGGAAAGCGTGTTCTCGTTAGGGCAGATTTGAATGTCCCGGTGCGCGAAGGCGTTGTCACAGACCCCACTCGTATCATCAGAGCTGCAGCAGGTATTAAAGACCTGAGCGATCGCGGCGCCCGTGTAATCGTGCTTTCGCACTTTGGCCGACCGAAAGGACAACCAAATCCCGAATTCACTTTAAAACCCGTCGCTGAAAAACTCGGTGAGATTTTAGGCGCCGGTGTGACCTTTGTTGAAGATTGCATAGGCTCCAAAGCAAATGAAGCCGCCAATGCCCTTGCGCCAGGGGATGTTGCTGTTTTTGAGAATCTTCGGTTTCATGAAGGCGAAGAAAACAACGATCCGCAGTTCGCGCAGGCGCTCGCACAAAACGCGGATATCTACATTGGAGAAGCCTTCTCAACGGCACATCGCGCCCATGCTTCCAATGCTGAAATAACGAAACTGCTACCCTCATACGCGGGTCCCTTGATGATCGAGGAGATCAACGCACTTCGCTCGACCCTCGATAACCCAACACGCCCAACAGCAGCCGTCGTCGGTGGTGCCAAGGTATCCACGAAAATTCCCGTCCTGGAGAACTTACTCGATAAGGTTGATGTTCTCATCATAGGGGGCGGTATGGCCAACACATTCCTTCAAGCACAGGGTATCAATGTTGGAAAGTCTCTGGCCGAGCCAGATTTTATGGACACGGCGCGCACCATCATGGCGAAGGCTGCAGCTAGAAACTGCCAAATCCTGCTGCCGGTGGATGCCGTGGTAGCTCGGCAATTCAAGGAGGGCGCGCAGACAACCCTTGTTGATGTGACAAACACACCTGAAGACGCCATGATCCTTGATGTCGGCCCAAAATCAGTTGCGAAATTGACCGAAGCCATAGCCTCTTGCCGAACACTATTATGGAATGGGCCTTTGGGAGCTTTTGAAATTTCTCCCTTCGGAAAAGGTACTTTCGCGCTGGCGCAAATCGCAGCAGCTTTAACCGATGCAGGCGCTATGGTGACTGTTGCAGGTGGCGGCGATACCGTCGCCGCGTTAAACTCAGCCCAAGTGGCCTCAAGGTTCAGTTACGTATCAACGGCCGGCGGGGCCTTTCTGGAATGGCTGGAGGGAAAAGAGCTTCCAGGCGTCAAGGCTCTGATCGAAAGTGGCGCTCGAATGTAAAGCCGAAAAAACCTGCCGGGCAGGTGATGTAATGAGAGGATGGATGGTGGCGCACCAGCCAAAATCATTCAAAGGTACAGCGCAGCAAATTCCCCAACGCTTTACCCCATCAAAGGTAAAAGGTCCCCCCATTGTTTTGACCATTGCTGGATCAGATAGCTCTGGCGGCGCAGGGATTCAAGCAGACTTGAAGACATTCACAGCGCTGGGTGTGTATGGAGCCAGCGTGATTACCGCCTTGACGGCCCAAAACACCAAAGGCGTCTTGGGCATTCACCCAGTACCACCTTCATTTGTTTCGAAACAATTTCAGGCCGTGACTTCAGACCTTGATGTGGTAGCCGTAAAAATCGGCATGCTGGGCACCGCACAGGTGAGCAACACTATAATCAATTGTCTTGCCACATCGACAATACCCACCATGATCTTGGATCCAGTTATGGTGGCCACGAGCGGCGATAAATTGTTAAATGCAGACGCCATTGATCTGATCAAGTCCCACTTGATGCCCATGGCGACACTCATCACACCAAATCGGACCGAAGCGGCACGACTGACCGGTTCTGCCCCCTTCAAAACACACCAGGAAATGGCCGAGCAAGCAAAAATCCTTCTGAATCAGGGAGCAAATGCTGTATTGATTAAGGGGGGAGATTTTGAGGAAAAATCAGCTTTTGATCTTCTCGTCACCCATGAAGATATCTTCGAATTTGACCGCCCTCGCATAGATACCCAAAACACCCACGGCACCGGTTGTACGCTTTCATCGGCTATCACGGCATATATGGCAAAAGGGTATGGGTTGATAAAAGCTGTAGAGGCGGGCAAAGACTATGTATGGCAGGCTCTTTTTGCCGCTCGGCAATATGAAATAGGGCAAGGCCACGGCCCCTTAGAACATGCCTATACACTTCGAGATAAAGCGTGATTTTGGCGAAATGGTTACATTTACTCTGATTTTGCCTCATATACCACTTGCGCTGTGACCCACACTATTGCCAGATTGGAGACTATTGATTGCAACGGCGCAGTGCTCTACTAGCCCAATAAGATTGTCTCGAAGCGCAATTTGGATCTAAGGAAGCCCCCATGAGCAGAGCTCAATATCACACTCACTTAGTACGTATTGCTGTTTTAGCTGTTCTGAGCGCCTCTATTCTTACGGTGCTGCCTGTACAAGCTTCCACCATTTCGAATTTGGCTGGTCGCTGGACCGGTTGGGGTGCCGTAACCCTGGCAAGTGGTGCAACGGAGCGGGTCAAATGCGTTGCAACCTATTTTATAAAAGACAAAGAAACCAAAGTGCGTCAAAACCTTAGGTGCGCCAGCCCCAACTACAAGATTGATTCAGTAGCCGATTACGTTATTAAAAACGGTAAGGTGACAGGCTCCTGGGAAGAGCGCTCACGCTCAAACACCGGCGAAGTTTTAGGTAAAAGTACAGCCAAAGGATTCAAGCTTGCCATCACTGGCGAAACTTGGTCAGCAGACATTTCCGTGACAACTGGCAAGTGCAAACAATCCATCAGCTTTGTCCCGACAAATCTGGATGTGACCCGGATTTCAATCGGTCTGCGTAAGTGTTGAGCACCTTTCGTAACCTCAAAAGCACACTTACACATCAAACCTGACCCAGATACGCTTTATGCCTCCTGTTCCAGTTGAACTGTGACCACTTCTACGGTTAACCTGCCTTTTGAGAGCCATAATTCCCTATTGCGACAGGCTCATGGGCTGGCGTATGCGTAAACGTAAAACGTATCACCTGCTCCGAAATTTTTATCTGATCGAAATGCGAATTGACGATTCGTACAGATCATTATGCCACTTAGGCAAGAATGTTCGGGGGCACGAATGAACAAGTTACTATCAACAACAGCCATTGTTGCTGCGGCAGCAACAATGGTAGCAGTCATGACGCCATCCGCGCATGCTGGCGGCTTTGCTGTACGAGAACAGTCATCTTCTCTCATCGGAATGGCATTCGCCGGTGCCGCAACGGGTATCGACCTCAGCTCAGCCTATTGGAACGCAGCTGCTTTCAGTAACGCTGCCCCAGGCATCACCACGGAAAGCCATTTCGCCTTGATTACGGCGAAAACCGAACTCGACGGACGCGTCGTGAACGATGGCGTCACTGGATCGGCCGGAGCCATCGTTACCGGCACAGCCAATGCATTAAATAACGGCGCTCCCACGTCCACCGAGATTGATCGCCCGGCCGTTGTCGCCTCAAGCTATGCAGCTTATCGCATCTCAGATAAGTTGGTTCTGGGTGTTTCTTCCGGTGCGCCATTCGGCCTTTCTTCAGAGCCTGATGACTCTGACTATACCGGTCGTCAACATGGCCTCAACGCCTCTATGCTGACCTTTAACATCACGCCGACCGTTTCCTATGAAGTGATGAACGGTGTCAACATCGCGGCAGGCATTCAACTTCAATACATGAATCTCGGTTTCAAATTCCAAGGACAACCTGGAACTGGTACAGAAGTTGACGTTTCCGACGAAATCGGTGTGGGCTTCACATTGGGCATCATGCTCAAACCAGCCGAAGGTACCGCCATCGGTGTCGGTTTCCGTTCCAAGGTTGAACATAATCTGGAAGGTGAGTTGCGTCAGCCAGGTCAAAGACCAACTGAAGCAAGCGCTGATTTTGAAACGCCAGAAATTTTGACCGTCAGTATCAGCCAGGCATTGGCATCAAACATTCGCGTACATGCCAGCTATGAATGGACCAATTGGAGCCGCTTCGACACCTTTAACGTCAGAGGAACAGCGCCTCTTGATTTGGTAGCATCTCTCAGCGGTGGCACGATCCCTGCTGAAGATCGTTCACTGAGTGGTCCTTGGGAAGACGGTCACTTTGTTTCCGGTGGTCTTGAATACGATATGAACGAGCAGCTCACACTGCGCACAGGTGTAGCTTGGGAAAGATCTCCAATTCGCACGCCCGAGGCTCGTCTGCTCCAGGTTCCAGACACAGATCGCGTCTGGCTATCTCTCGGCGCCTCATACCAGTTCTCCGAAATGACAACCTTCGACTTCGGTTACACGCACATCTTCTTCAAAGATGGCGACATCAATCGTTCTTCCCTCTCAGCCGAAGGTTTGAATTTCCAAGGTACAGTAAACAACAGAGCGGATATCTTTGCCGTCAGCATGAAAACCAAGTGGGGCGAAAATGGTCTCCAGGAAATGCTCGGTTCTCTGCTGGGTGGCGGCGGACACTAAGTCCTGTATCTGTCACTGACACGTACAATTTTAATAGCTATAAGGCCGGTCCATTTGACCGGCCTTATTTTTTGAATCATCCACTAAGGGCAACCTGACGTCCTATATTTTATTCTCACCATAAGATGAAACAGGATTATGACCTCGCTTAACTACGCACGTCGTCTATCCGTTTTTTACGCGACTCTTTTTCTCATTTACGGCTTCCACCTGCCGTACTTCCCGGTTTGGTTGCGCGCACGAGGACTTGATGTTGAAACCATTTCCTGGGTTCTCGCCGCTCCGCTATTCCTGCGCATTTTTATAAATCCACTTATTGCCCGCAATGCAGATCGCACCGGAAGCTACAAATCCTTCATTTTCTTTTTGGGGATGATGACGCTGTCCTCAACCGTTCTGCTGTCACAACTACGAGATGCATGGCTGATTGTGACCATCTCAATGGTTCTGACAATATCGTTCACCGCAATCATGCCCTTGACTGAAACCATCACCATTTCCGGTCTTCGTACCTTGAAACTTGACTACGGTCGAATGCGTTTATGGGGTTCGGCAAGTTTCATCCTTGCCAGTTTTATCGGTGGTTCTTTTATTGATAACTTTGGCCAAGAAAGCGTGATCTGGTTATTGCTGGTCGCTGCAGCCTTTACCGTGGCGAGCGCAACTCTTTTGCCAACAACCAGGTCACCAAGCAGACAACGAAATTCCATGTTGTCCAAGCATTTGAGCAATCAAAGCCATAAAAGCTCGGCAAATTCAGTTTTGTACAATCCGAGTAAACCTCAAGGTTTCAAACCAGACAATTCCTTGACTTCAAAGCTATTTATTTTGTTCTTGTTTTGCGCAGGCGTTTCCCAAGCTTCCCATGCAACCTACTACGCCTTTGGAACAATCCATTGGCTTGACCTTGGTATATCGCCTGTGTGGGTGGGCATTCTTTGGGCGGTGGGCGTTATCGCTGAAATCACCTTGTTTATGTATTCCAGGGCCATCTCAGCCTATCTGGGTCCAGCATATCTGATGATCTTAGGGGCACTGGGCGGTCTGGTAAGGTGGGTAGCTATGGCATTTGATCCACCACTCGCTGCTCTCATTCCTCTGCAAATCCTGCATGGGTTGACCTATGGCGCTACCCATTTGGGAGCCATCCATTTCATTTCTCAAGCTATTCCAGAAAACAAAACCGCAACGGCTCAGGCTTTTTATGGTGGGGTTGGAAATGGAATTGCAATGGCCTTGGCCACCTTGGTCTCAGGATGGTTATTTGCCAAATACGCAAGTTTCGCATACCTCGCAATGGCTTTCCTATCGCTCGTTGCTTTCTTAGCTGGGGTTCAGATCCTACGTATCTGGCAGGGCAAAAAGCAAGACAGCATGAGCAACAGATAAATTCAACCTCACCACCGCTTCGTTATTTCTTCAAACTCATCCCCAAAGTTCCGGTGTCGGTGGCAACATCCAGCCATTCTGAATGGTAAGACCCTCAACGCGATCATCCTTAAGTAATAACGGGCCATCCAAATCAACCCAGTGGGCATCTTGAGCCAGTAATATCGCAGGCGCCACAGCCAGAGATGTCGCCACCATGGAACCGATCATCACCTTGAAGCCAAGCGCCCGTGCCCGAGAAGACATCTTGAGTGCTTCCGTGAGTCCGCCAGCTTTATCCAGCTTTATATTGACCGCATCGTAACGCCCAGAAAGTCCTCGAAGGTCTTCACTCAGATGCGCACTTTCATCTGCACAAATTGAAACCTTGCAAGAGATATCCTTAAGAGCATGATCCTGATCGGCCTTTAGTGGTTGTTCAATCATTTCAAAAGAAAGCTCTTCAGCACAATTGATAAGCTGTTTGATATCATTGGGGCTCCAAGCTTCATTGGCATCCGCTATCAGCCGTGCATCCGGTCGAACACCGCGCACAGCGCGCATACGTGCCATGTCTTCCAAACCTCCACCAAGCTTGAGCTTTAATAATGGAAAACCTTTGGCCACCAAAGCTTGCTCGGCCATGTCTTCGGCAGAACCAAGACTAAGCGTAAAAGCCGTGATCACCGGTTTCAAGGAGGAGTAGCCGCAGCGTTCAAAAACCTGAACTCCGGTGAGTTTGGCTTCTAGGTCCCACAAAGCGCAATCAACAGCATTTCGCGCTGCCCCGGCTTTCATGTTCATGTTCAGCTCAGCCCGGTCACTGACAGATGTTATCTGCTCGAGTCTGGAGGTCACCAAAGAGACAGTTTCACCATATCGGCTATAGGGCACACATTCTCCTCGACCGCGTGCTCCGTTGAGTTCAATTTCGAACACCACAACATCCGCAGATGTTTTAGCGCCCCTTGAAATGACAAATGGTCGCTCCAATGGCCATGATTGGTTTGAGATGTAGAATTCACTGTTAGACATCAAGCGATGCATGTTTAAAGCCGCCAATAAAACAGTGACCCTACAATCTGGTGTTGGTGGTAGATGGGCTTAGCTCAATCGACCACTAACATGAGCAAGGAACAAATAAACGAGGCCAGGATCAGAGGTGAGTCGCGCCTGCATCTGTTGATTGGATTGATCTGTTTTCTCAGCATCCCGAAGTGACTTTTCAAAGTTGCCAAGAAAAGTCAGAACAGATTGTTTGATGCTTGGGTCTGTCTGGAAGCGGTAACTGATATCGTCAAAAACAATTCGCCCCTCAGGTGTATACATTGCCTTGCTAAGGAAACCACGTTCACCTGTGCGCAATCTCTCCCACACTTGAGCAGCCACAGCAGGAGTTATCGAACGGGCAATTTGGGCAATATCAATATTCGAAGATGCAGGTGCGCTTGAACTTATAGGGGCAGCAGGATTATTCGTTACACCATTAGCTCCTGGCGTAGAGGGCTGTGCATTCCCACTTTCTAGGGTAGCTGCAGCTCCCACTTCATCATCGAAAGACGCGTTTTGAAGAAGATCACCCAATTCCCAGTTTTTCTGAGCATCCCCAGGCTTCGTAGTCTCGATGTTATCCGTGGGCACCGCTGCAGTGGGCTTTTCTAGGGAACTAGTGAATGGCGATTGTCCAGAGGCAGCAGGCCGCGACGCCAGTTCCTTCGCAACACTGGAAGAAAGACTGGATAGCCCGCGCGTGGTAGGCTTGTCTCTGCTAGTATTCGGCATATTCAATTGCGAGATGCCGCTTGCAGCTGGCATTATCGTTTTGTTCTCATCTCGTGGAGGCCCGGCAACAGGTTTTGAGACATCAAGGTTGCGCGCTTGGGCCAAGGAAATCTCGGAAAGTTTCTCAAGGGCCTTCATCTGATCCTGTAGCGCCCGTCTCATGGTTTCCGAGCCTTCACGCGTCACCGCCGGAATAGAGGCAAGCTCGTTTTTAAGACGTTCTTGTTCTCTGGCGATCTCGTTTGCAGCCCTGGCCGTCTTTTGTCTCAGATCATCGGTGGAATTCTCCACAGAACTGGTAATCGTATTTAACTGAGAGGAAACCTCATCACTGACAGAAGCAAATCGACTGCGCAGATCTTCCAGAGCTCGAGAGCTTTGCATATCTGCATCGGCGCGAAGTTTGTCGAAATCCTCAAGCATCATTCTTTGTTGTGATTGAGCGCTCGACTTGAATTCTTCAGCTGCAAGCCGTGCACGCTCTTCCGCTTCACTTAAAGACCCCTCAATGGTGTTCGAGTAACCCACAACAAACTTACCGAATTCATCGGCTTTGCCAGACAAACGATCCAGTGTTGAGGAAAGTTCCGAGTGCCGCGCTCGCAAGGTCGAATCAATTTTATAGTTTGCATTCTCCAGCGCACTGGCAGCGTTCATGATTGACTGAGATTGTTTGTCGAATCTGTTGCTGACGGAATTGATTTGACCAAGCAGGTTTTCAGATACGTTCTTTAGCAGCTCAGACTGTCCAGCCAGCCCCTCGATAGCCTTGAGAGACTGCCGGGTAATATTTTCACTGGAACGACGAACCGCATTGATACCGTGAACGAGCGATTCATCAAGGTCCGCTGATTGTTGCGAGATTGTATCATGGAAAGTCTTGGCATGACTGTCGAGGGCCGTGGTCAAAGCAAGGGCCTTCTCTCCCACTGCTGTGTCAATGGCTTTCGTTGATTTCATAATGGATGCATCAAACAGCTGCAGGCGTTGGTTAAAGGCTTCATCAAGCGCTCTGGTCCGCTCAATGAGTTTTGCATCCAAAGTCTCGGCTCGATTGGCTAACGTAGCGTCGAGAGCCTTGCCGTATTCTTCAAAAACCACCTGGAGGTTATCTGTCCTCTGACCAATGGAAGCATCAAGGATTTCCATGTTTTTATGAAAAGCATCTTCAATCTGCTCCGTCCGGCTGCCCAATGCCGTTGCAAGGGCAGACGTGTAATCACCGAGAAGGTTACGCATATCATCAGTGCGGCTGCCAAGAACTTCCTGCAGCGCCTCTGTGCGTGTGCTCAGTGTCGTGTCTAGGTTTTCCGTATAATCCGAAATAACCGTTTTAAGTTGTTCAGTCCGGCTGCCCAGCGAATGCCCAATCCTTTCGGCACTGGAGGCCATGGAAGATTCAAGCGTGGTCAGGTTTTCTCCCGCACTTGCAATTATGTTGGTCAGCTTTTCCTGTTGACCGGAGAGTTTCTCAATAAGTTCGGGAACCTCTTTACCCATCGTGCGGAGCGTTTCGATGAAGTCTCCGCCAGTTCCAATCAATGCTGAGCGCTCATTGGCAAGTTCGTTGATAAGCCCTTTTATTTTACGCTCATTTTCTTCATATGAGCTTTCCAGAGCAGCAACTTCGCCATGCACCAGGGCTTCAAGTTCTCCAGCCCGCCCAAGAGCCCGAGAGACCGCATCATTCATAAATGAGACTTGGCGCCGAACAGCTTGCCCAAGAGAGGCAACTGATTGTTCAGCCATTCTGTCAGGTTCGGCGAGACGAACAGCCACTTCCGTCATGGTGGATGAACGAAGCCGTAATTCTTCGGCGCGCCATGCAAGTATGGCCAGAAACCAAATGACACTGATGGGCATGACGATAGCTGTAAGTGTCAAGAAAGTTGTCGGCTTACCAAGCAACTCTAGGATGCTGACGCCTGCCGATATATCACTTGAAAGAGCAAGCCAGCCAAAAGTTATTCCAATGAAAGCCCATACAGCGCTTGCCACCGCAGCGTATTTGAAAGGCTCTGTAGAAGGTTTCTGTTGCAACGCATAGATGAGCCCACCGATAGAAGGAACATCATCATTGGCGGCTATTCGCTCACGGACCGGCCCTGCTGGCCTGCGTCTGGCCGTTCGTCTTTGCGAGGATAAATCAGCTTCTTCAGTCTTTTCCTCAACAGTTTTTGGACTGGAAACTGAAGCTGTGTTCGTCGTTGCACGTTTGGTGGTCTTTTTTGGTGTTTCGGACTTCTTGGTGTTTACAGACGTACGCTTTGCTGTCGTTTTTGATTTCTTCGGCAGCGGCGGCGGTGCTGTAGGGCCCACTGGGGCAGATGAATTTGTTTTGGAGGCTGTATCGGCTTTTTTCTCAGCAACGCCCTTAGGCTTGAGGCTTTTTCTTCCAGCCTTCATACCATCCGTGGATTCTTCGAATCCCTGAAATCCTTTGCGCGCATCAAGGCGCTCATTCTTTTGTTTTTTTTGAGCCATTCGCCCACCCGAATGAAACTGATGCAAAATGCACCTTTTCAATATTTATACTAAAGGAAACGCAAGCCGGGTTCAAACGCATCTGGTTTGCCAACCCTTTGAGTAGCTAACAATATTTGCTGATGACTTCCCCTGAAACTCTCGCATAAAGACCTATGTCGGGTTTTAGGCAAAAGAAAGGTTCCCACCTGTCTCATTTACAGACAAACACTTACCTAAGCATTGAAGTGATAAGTCAAATTTTACGTGTTCTTTTTACGTTCAGTTTTGAATTTTGTGTCTTTACTGATGAAGATGGCGCTACGCTGAACTCAGAATTCGAGACAAACTCTGTAAACGCCGTCTTTTCAGTATTTCAACGGGTCTACCAAGCTCATCTCGGGTAGACCACTTGTTCCAAGGTTAGAAGACCAATGTTTTCAGCTGTAAATTCACCTAACCCTCAGATGCTTCATAATAAAACAGTTGAAAACATCCAGCCTCCCATAGATATGGAGCATCTTGGCCGTTTCACCATGAAGGACCGTGATCTTGAGCGGGAAATTCTGGATTTGTTTGTGGATACCCTCGCCCAGACACTGAAAATCTTGAAAGAAGCGAAAGTACAAATTGAGTGGAAAATGGCTGCCCATACCCTCAAAGGTTCAGCTAAGGCTGTTGGAGCATGGCAGTTGGCTGATCTGATGGAAAAAGCCGAGAAATGTCATTTTGGTTCTGAGGCAACGCCGCAGCGTCAAAATATCCTTTCGGACCTTGAAGTCCAAGCCGCTGAGATAATGAGCTATATTTCCAACATGACCGCAAACGCTTAATCACGAATAAGCAACCTTTGGTCGCCCCCCATCCCTTTTGCTTGAATTGGGCCATTTGTCCCGCTAAACGTGTCGCTCTACCTGAGTGTGCTCTTGCACGCGCTCAGTCATTCCAGCCCGAGCGCCTGCTCAGTACCTGAGCAATAAAAGATATCTGTCACACGGTTTTTTCAATAACAGGGAAGCTTAAGGCGAGCCCATGGCTAAGATCACCTTCATCCAACCTGATGGAACTTCTCAGGACGTAGAAGCAAAACCAGGCGCCACCGTAATGGAAAGCGCCAAATTAAATAATATCCCTGGAATTGAGGCTGAATGTGGTGGCGCATGTGCATGCGCTACATGTCATGTTTATGTCGACAGTGCTTGGCGCGACAAGGTGGGCAAACCAGAAGCCATGGAAGAAGACATGCTGGATTTTGCTTTTGATGTGCGAGAGGAAAGCCGTCTGAGTTGCCAGATCAAAGTGACCGATGAATTGGACGGGTTGATTGTAAGAGTCCCTGAAAAGCAATTCTAGATCAATTTCCAACCTGAAAATTTGTGCTTTTAAAACAGCATAACCCCATCACAAAAATCCATATGTTTTCGCATTAGCAACACCAAGGTTCTACAAGATGACAATGAGCGAAACGCACAGCTCACAAGCTGCACCAACTGGCACAGTTGAAACCGATGTGGTCATTATTGGTGCTGGCCCTTGTGGCCTTTTCGCAGTTTTTGAATTGGGCCTGCTCGACATCAAAAGTCATGTCATCGATATTCTGCCAAAAGTTGGTGGTCAATGCTCAGAGCTTTACCCTGAAAAACCAATCTACGATATACCCGGTTTGCCAATTGTTACCGGACAGGGGCTAACGGATCGATTGATGGAGCAAATCCAACCATTCGAACCAGAATTTCATCTCAATCAACAGGTCAATACACTCACGCGCCTTGATGATGGCCGTTTCAGCCTCTCAACGGACGCAGGGCAGGACTTTATCACAAAGGTCGTCGTCGTTGCAGCCGGCGGCGGCTCTTTTACACCCAAGCGCCCACCTCTTCCAGGAATCGAAGACTATGAAGGAACGTCCGTCTTCTATTCGGTCCGTAAAATGGAGGACTTCCGAGGAAAAGATATCCTGATTGTCGGAGGAGGTGATAGTGCTCTTGATTGGGTTTTAAGCCTTCAGCCAATCGCCAATAGTCTCACACTGGTGCACCGTCGGGATGATTTCAGAGCAGCACCCCATTCCGTTGAGCAGATGCGCCAACTGGTTAGTGAAGGTAAAGTGGAGCTGAAAATCGGACAGATCACACAGCTCAATGGCGATAATGGCCAGATGGTATCCGCCAATTTGAAGAAAAAAGACGGTGAAGAAGTCTTAGAAGCAAACACCATGCTGCCGTTTTTCGGCTTGACCATGAAGCTTGGTCCCATCGCTGATTGGGGACTGAACCTTCATGAAAATTTGATCCCGGTAGATACGGAAAAATTTGAATCCAGTGAAAAAGGTATCTTCGCCATTGGTGACATCAATAGTTACCCTGGCAAACTGAAACTCATTTTATCGGGTTTCCATGAAGCTGCCTTGATGTCCCAAAGGGTTCACCATTATGTCTATCCAGACAAGAAGCTGCTGTTCCAATACACAACGTCCTCATCAAACCTTCAAAAGAAACTGGGTGTGAGATAGGACCGTTCCATAGAGCCAGGCATTATAGGGTGCACTGTTTCGCGTCGAAGCTCTTAAGCCGTGTATTTCCGACGCATGCTGTCGCTCATATGGCTCATGGCCCGGCGCACCACAATAGGAAGACAATTCATAACCCTCTTGAGGCTCTTCTTACCGGCAAAATGATAAAGTTGAAGCCATAATTGCCCGCGCGCATTTGTGGCTTTATGCCAGTCTTTTACAACCACGCACTGGTCTGCCCAATCCATTTTAAACGGAGCACAAGGGGCCAACAGGTCATAGCTTGAAAAGCCATCTTTCCAGCAAGCCCTGATACTTTCCTCCATGGCCAATGAGCCACAACTAAACTTATTGAACTTGTTATCGTAGGAAATGACATGCACGGCAAGAGACCCTTTGCATTCAAATCCAATTTCCATAGCAACACAATGACCATCGATACTCAGTACAGACACTCGGGTACCAACACCCCTTTGCTCATCAAGCGCGACATTGGCAAAAAACTGGTCTATTCTTGGGTCACTAAGAGCTCGAGAAAACTGGCCACTTTTTCTAAGCCACTGCCGTTTCATCTCAAGCGCCTTGATTGTGATTTCCCGTGCTTTTTTTCCAGGCTTTAGAACCTCAAATAAGACCTCTCCTTTTTCTTCGACGCGACGATGCGCACGTCGTCTATTCTTTGCCCCCTTAGGATTCTTAGTTTTGAAATAAGCATCGATCGACTGCAGGTTTTTTAGATTAAGGAAAGGTGCCAATTCTTCCACTTCAACTTCAACGCCTACATCCGCCAACATTGCGCCGATGTTACTATCGTCTCGAACCTTGGATAGAGAAACAACGTCACAGTTTCCCTTCTCTAAAATGTAGTTCCATCCATCGCGAAGCAGCGCGTCTTTTTCCGGAATATCTGCAACAATGGCATCACCATATTGGCTGACGTTGCCACCAAGCCATGTTAGTCGCGTAACGCCATATTTCTTGTCACGAACCAGAGGCCAAACCATCACCAGTTCACCGTTGCGACGTGCAGTCACAATAAACAACTGGGGTTTTCTTGATGCTGGTCTTATTTCCCTCCGCGGTATTTTAGAGGACTGTGGACCTAAGAATTGCGCACACCAATGCCAACACCAGTTAAACGTCAAGAATACCTGATGAGGTTGCCCAAAACGTTGAAACAATAAGTTCCATTCGTTTTCTAACGCTTGAAAATCCAACTGTTCTGAAACGACATCAAACTCAAATACATCCTTGGATGTGTCTTGATTTGAAACCATCTTCTCATCACTTACTGTTTCAAGATGGGACGGACCATCTTTCACGTAAATTCGTTCATCTGAAATCCGAGCCACTTTGGAATAGGAATTACGCTGAGAGAGAGAAGTCCCAGTAGTAAGCATTCCCAAATAGGCAAGCATGATCACGTGACCCCAAGTCAGATAGGCAACCTAACGAAGCCCAGAAGATATTTACGCTTAAGGATCGCAAATCACATGCCACTCAAGGGCAACTCTCTTTTGAAGGTATAAAGGGTGAGGGAGGGGCACAGAAAAATTGCGTAAAACGCCCTAAATATAGGCGATTTCAACAAGCAGAAGAACCATGAGAAGGAGGGCCAGAATACCTAGGGTTGCTCGACCCCGCCTAGTATTTCCAGCACCCTTGAAAATTAAAAGCCCAATGATAGTGGAAGCACCCACAAGATTGATGATCACACACGCAGCAATGGAAAGGCCGTTGTGTTTGACCATTTCAAGATAGGTCGCACCTGCAATCCCAATTAAAACAGCGCCAAGGAGTCTCGGCCAAAAACCAGAAGGTGCCATTGGCAAACCAAAAACACGAGAGACTGTAAGCGGAAAAAACAGCAAGGAAACACCACCTACCAGTTTCAAGATAGTCTCGAAAGCCAGCAATTGTTCCATGAATTTTGTGTGCTCAAGCGATCAAAAAACAAGACCGAAAATTAGTGACAAAACCAACCATGAGCTGAAAGCTAAAACAGTTGAACTTATCTTCCAGTCTTTTCAGATTGTTTCGTCCACCAATCATCACTGCCGAAACCAGGGCCAGAACCCTCGACGACATCAGCATCAAAAAATCCACTAAAGAAGCCTTCGTTCTTGGCGACCTTGGCAACTTTCTTTACCGGTGGCGTGAAATCTCCAGCCAGGTAGCGTGTTAAGGCCGCTTTGATGGAAGCGACCTTTGAAGGGCTGCAATATTGTTTGGCATTCCCAATGCCTTTTGAAACGCCATTAAACCCGGTCGAATAAGCATTTCCGAGTTTAGCCATTTCACTTACAGGAAGACCAGCCGTCGTTTCATACGCCATGTAATCTGATTTGAGTTTCACAGCATCGAAATGAAACCCGCAGCGCACCGCGCGCGCAGAAAATGAACCCACATGAAAGGCACGTGTAACCGGATCATTTTTGACAACTGGAGCCGCAGTGGCACTTACCCCAGTCTTTTTTGTTTCTGATCCAAATATGGACCCTGTCGTTAGCCCATTGCCTGAAGAGCAACCTGTTAACGCAAGTAAAAGACCAGCAGAAACCCAAAATCGCGTGTTCATAACCACGCTCCTGATTCGTTATTCTTCATTAAGCGAGAAATGCCTTATTGTTCTTCCTTGGTCAATTGACATCTCGGAAACATTCTTCAAAACGTCAAATGATGAACAGCTTATCTAAAGGGTTTGCTCACAAAGAGCAAAGAGGCAGAAAAGACCATTTTTCCGTTATTTCATCAGTTCTTTTATTGCGCAATCTAGCCCATCCAATGTCAAAGGATACATGCGCCCCTCCATTAACCGTTCAATCATGGAAACGGAAGGTGTCATCGCCCAATACTCTTTCGGCGTCGGGTTGAGCCAAACAGCATGTTTATAGGTCTGGCACACTCTGTTGATCCATTGGGCGCCAGATTCATCGTTCATATGCTCCACAGACCCACCAATATGGCTGATTTCATAGGGGCTCATGGCAGCATCACCGACAAAAATAACTTTGTATTCAGTCGGATAGGTATGCAGCACATCCCATGTAGGCGTTCGTTCAACCCAGCGACGTGCATTATCACGCCACACAAACTCATAGAGGCAATTATGGAAATAATAGTATTCCAGGTGCTTGAATTCGCTGCGCGCCGCAGAAAACAACTCCTGAGCATCTTTTACATGCCAGTCCATTGAGCCGCCAACATCCAGAAACATCAATACACGCACATTGTTGTGCCGTTCTGGACGCATTTGTAGGTCGATATATCCTTTACTGGCTGACGATTGAATGGTCCCATCAAGGTCCAACTCAGAGGCAGCCCCCGTTCGGGCAAATTTTCGAAGTCGGCGTAAAGCAACTTTTATATTACGAGTGCCCAGTTCAACCTCATCTGAAAAGTCCTTGAATTCCCGTTTGTCCCAAACCTTGATGGCCCGTCGGTGACGACTTTCCTTTTGTCCAATGCGTATTCCAGCTGGGTTATAGCCATAGGCACCAAAGGCAGATGTTCCCCGGGTACCAATCCATTTGTTGCCACCTGAATGGCGCTCCTTTTGTTCTTCCAATCTTTTCTTGAGTTCGGACATGATTTTGTCCCAACCACCCAGAGCCTCAATCTCTGCTTTCTCGTCCTCAGTTAAAAACTTTTCACTCATGGCACGCAGCCATTCATCTGGAATGGTTGTTTCTAGTGAATCCAGTTCACGCTCAAGACCTTTGAAAACATGACCAAAAACTTGATCAAAGCGATCCAGATAGCGTTCATCCTTCACCAAACAGGCGCGTGCTAAATAATAGAAGTTTTCTACTTTTCGGTTGTCGATGCCCACCTGCAAGGCTTCCATCAAGGTAAGATATTCACGCAGGCTGACGGGTACATTGGCAGATTTTAACTCTTGAAAGAACCGTATAAACATTTCTCAGTTTTCTGTGGGGTTAGGTGTATCTAAATTAAAGCATTGAAGGTCATACCATAGAATATAAAAAAAGAGAGCCACCCCGAAAGGTAGCTCTCTAATTGTTTTGTAGCTAAGCTAATCTTAGAAGTTGATCAAAGCACCGACTGTAACTTGGTCGAAGTCTTCATAGCTTGTTGTAGTACTGTCATCAAACGAAAGATTACGATACTTAAGCCAGAAGGACATAGCCGCTGCATCAACTTCCTGGACAACACCCAGTCCCCAAACATTAAGGTCACTACCAGTTGCACCATTAGCAAGTGCAGCCACAGCACCATCGTTATTGTTCAGGTATTCACCGTAAAATACAGTGTGACCAAGAGCGTTGAACTGACGACGTAGACCAGCTTTGATGTAGTGTGTTGTTGCTTCTGGAGGAGCTGCACGTCCACCGCCTGCTACGTCCTGATTTTCGTCAAGATAACCGAAGTTATAAAGAGCGAACAATCCGGTAGGAACATGCTGCAAGTAAACACCCAACTGGAAGTACTGAAGTGAGTTTGGCGAAACGCCTGCTGCACCAAGAACTGCGAATTCGTTGGTTTCGTTATAGGCACCAGCGACAGCAAGTTTCACACCATTGAATTCACCAGCATAGCGCAGAGCGATATCCCAGAAATCATCTTCACCCCAAGATGCCGACATGGAGAAGCCGCCAAATGTTGGTGAGTCATAACGAACAGCGTTGGCGAGAAGACCATTACAGTCACCCCATGCACCGCCCATGCCGCGACAAGATCCAGCGTTACCCCAAGTCAGAGCCACACCACCATTGTTGCGAACTGCAAAACTGTTGCTGCCGAATGCAACCCAGTTTGCTGCAACAAGAGATCCAGAACCATCAACAAGGATAGCTGTGTTATCGGAAGCTTGCGAAAGCTGTCCAACAGAAACCTTACCAAGGCGATCGCTTTTGACGAACCAGTAACTCTGTACCACAGATATACCTGAGGAACTGAGCAGGAAAGCACCATTACGGTCTGTACCTGTGTTCAGCTTTGGGCCATCGTCATTGTTAGCACTGGTTGTAAGATTGTCGGCTGTGCCAACTTCAACATGAATCAAGTAACCAGCGGACCAACCTGGGGTGATCTGAGCCTGACCTGACAATTTGAAGTTAGATGACAAAGTGGTGCCAAGACCTTGCTGATAAATGTTGCTTTCAACACCATCGTCCCAGTACATGACTTCTTCGCCAACCCAACCCGAAATGGTGAGTGACACTTTGCGATTGCCCTTGCGAGCCGTTGTTGCTTCAAGTTCTGCAACACGTTCCTCAAGATCTGCACAGCAGTCTCCCCCGAGGTCCGCTGCAGACGCACTGGTTGACAACCCACCTGCAAGCAGGCCGGCCGCCACCAAGGCGCTGAGTTTCATTTTATTCATAGACCGTCTCCTAGTCAGCGTTAAATTCAAGATAGCGGACGCCGAAAACTAAAAAACGCAAGACAACTTGCCGCGTACTTGGGTCACGCGGCACTGTTAGTGAAAGCTGATGCCGCTTGCAGAGAACCATCAGTGATTCTCTATTACCTAACAATTACCCAATGACAGTCTTCAAAAGCCTGTGGGCAACTGTGGCTTGATAGCCACGAACCTCGGACACAGGTAAGACCTAGCCAGTGCTGAATATGAAATTTTAAGCAACCGCAACGCCTTGAAAGCTAGAGGTAATTTGCAACCAAGACACCAGGGGTGATTTCAAGTGATACGTTCCAGATGAGATATACATCAGCCTTGTATTTGGCCCACAAAGCTTGTGGGAAATCAGAAGATTCCAGGTCCAAATCGGATATCTCTGGCCGGCAGGGCCCCAGGCATTACATTTATGTCTCACAGTAGAAGTGTGAATTGAGCCTAATTCGAAGGACAATCTGATCATTTCCTGTGTTGCCGACCTTACTCGCTCTCAAGAGTCAGCCTTGAATTTCACAAATCATGTGTCCTTGCCCTTTTTTGAACGCGGATTGCGTCGATGGGCTTCTAAGCAGAATGAGTGAATGCTCTTAGGCTTGTAAATTTGAGCACTGTGCAAAAACGTAATGTCATAAGTAAATTCATTTCAACGGCAATTTTCTAGGCCCGACCTCAAATCTTCCGGATCACAGATCTGAGGTCTCAGAAGACTTTGAGACTCAAGAACCTTGAGCAAAGAGACAATATAAAAAAAAGCCGCCCCAATTCAGGAGCGGCTTTCTTTATTCTAACTATGATCTTCAGATTAGAAGGCGATAAGAGCGCCAAGTGTAACCTGATCAAAGTCTTCGTAGTTGAC
>JAJRZC010000280.1 GCA_024275435.1 Alphaproteobacteria bacterium | reverse complement strand
CGGGTGATCGCTCAGCGATTGGCACACTGGTTTACGATGCTTTGCGACGGCGTCAATCCATTGCCAGCAGGATGGGTGCTGATGGCGCCCGTGCGCTTGTTCTTGGGGCCTATAGTGATGCGTTTGGAGTTGGTCCGGAAGAGATGGCTTTGGTTACAGATGGAACGGACCACTCGCTACCTCCGCTAAGTGAAGAGGAGCGCGCTGGTTTGGAGCGTCAGCTTAGTGGCAATGAGCCGTTGCATGTGCGGGGTGATTTTCCTGAATGGCTGAGTTCTTCCCTGGTTTCAGTTTTTGGCAATGATGAGCGCGCTGTTGAAGTTGGAAAGGCTCTTTCGAAACGTGCGCCCGTTGACCTGAGGGCAAACAGCTTGAAGTCGACGCGCGAGCGGGTGCTGAAAATTCTGGCTAAATTTGATGCTGAAGAAGCTCCGCTGGCACCTTTTGGGGTGCGTATTCCCGTTGTTCAAGGGGGTGGGCGGATGCCCAAAGTAGAAGCCGAGACGGGCCATGGCAAAGGTTGGTTTGAAGTTCAAGATGCTGGCAGCCAAGTTGCTGCTGCGATGAGTGGGGCAGCTCCTCGTGAGCAGGTTCTTGATTTGTGTGCGGGCTCGGGTGGCAAAACGCTGGCACTTTCCGCTGCCATGCAAAACACCGGACAGGTTTATTCTTATGACAAGGATCGGTTTCAACTTCGTCCTATTTTCGAGCGTCTCAAACGGGCCGGGGCACGAAACGTGCAGGTGATGACGGCCGGTGATAAAGAGACCTTGATGGCACTTGGCGGGCGGTTTGACCTGGTTTTGATTGATGCGCCCTGTACTGGGTCAGGTACGTGGCGGCGGCGTCCGGATGCCAAATGGCGGTTGACCAAAGAACATCTCGCCACCCGTCTACAGGAGCAAATTGAGGTTCTTGATCAAGGCGCAATAATGGTGCGTCCTGGTGGGCGCCTGGTTTATGTCACCTGCTCGATTTTCTCTCAGGAAAATAACGAGCAGGTTGAAGCGTTTTTGAAACGTCATGAGGATTTTACAATTCAACCCTTTGCGGACGTGTGGCGCACAAACCTGCAAGGTAAGGTGCCGGTGTCGGCTGATGGAAGCTCGGAAGGTTTGTTGCTGACGCCTGATGTTCATGGCACCGACGGGTTTTACATCGCGACAATGGTCAAAGCTGCTTGATGCTTAGTTTTTCATAGGGCACGAGGAGGTCGCATGTCGTCAAGGGTGCGCGATAATCACAGTCAGGTTCTGAAACTTACTGGGGGGCGGCGTGTCGGCCTTGGGGTTTATGGTGCGCGTAAAGGTATTCCGGTTCTGGCGCTTCATGGCACTCCCGCGTCGCGGTTCATGTTTGAGATTGCCGATGAGCCAGCTGCAAGACTTGGTCTGACGCTCTATTGTCCGGAACGGCCTGGCTATGGATTGTCTGACAGTGAGAGTTGGGACAGTGAGAGCGATGATGGACTTTCACGACGCACGGATGAACTTTTAGAAATTGTAGATAAGCTGGGCCTTGAACGTTTTTTGATCCTGGGGATTTCCGGTGGTGCGCCTTTTGCAGTTTCGCTAGCGTGTCGATTGGGAAGGCGCGCAAGGGGACTGGCGCTGGTCAGTCCTATGGGACCGGTTGCGGATTTGCCCGAGAACCTGAAAGAGCGTTTAACCCTGAAACATCGTTTCTTGTTTCAAAACCTCGTGCGGTGGCCGTTTGTTGCGCGTGCTTTCAGTGGCTTGGGTGCGGGTGTTTTTCGGTTTGCCCCAAGACTAAGTATTAAACTTTTTGCGTGGAGTCTGGGGCGAGCTGATAATAAAGTGTTGTCCCAGGACTTTGCATCGCACAGTTTGATCCGCATGACCCATGAGGCGGTGCGTGCTGGTGCTTTCGGCCTGCTTTCTGATTTGCGCGTTTTTTCTCTACCATGGAACGTTGCGTATAAGGCGTTGCGCGCGCCGGCCATTTTATGGATAGGCCAGGAAGACAGACTTGTTCCTGTTGTCTCCGCGCGTTGGCTTGGCGAAGTATTACCTGGTTGCGAGGTTGTCTCGATTAAACAAGCCGGTCATTTCTGGGTCTATGAAAAGGTCGGCGATGTTCTTGGGGATTTGGCCAATCTTGCGGACGAATGAGGGTGATTTGATAAATCAAGCATGAAACGGGTGGTACCTTGTGTAGTACGAGGGGGGATTGCTTGACTGCCCCAAGTTGAGGTGTTTAACCGGCAGATCGTGCTTGGGCATTTCATGAGCCTTGCTAAGTGCGATCGGCTGAGCCCGAGCGCGTGGATCAATCTGTTGTTTTGGAAAATGAGCGAAGTAGTAAAAATGATCGACACCGTTCTCATAATCGACTTCGGGTCGCAGGTTACCCAGCTCATTGCGCGGAGGGTGCGTGAAGCCGGCGTCTATTCGCAGATTGTGCCATACAATTCGGCCGTTGATGCGCTTGAGAAACTCAAGCCCAAGGCGGTGATTTTATCTGGCGGTCCGGCCAGTGTGACGGATCAAGATACGCCTCGTGCCCCAAAATGGGTGTGGGAGGCAGGTTTGCCGGTTCTTGGCATTTGTTATGGTGAACAAACAATGGTGGCCCAACTTGGGGGGCGTGTCGAGGCTGGGCATCATAGAGAGTTTGGGCGTGCGGATTTTGAACTAACCAAAAATTGTAAGTTGTTTGATGGCATCTGGGCTGTGGGTGAAAGTGATCAGGTGTGGATGAGTCACGGTGATCGCGTGACGGCGTTGCCCGAAGGTTTCGAGGTGGTAGGCGTTTCGCAAGGCGCGCCGTTTGCAGCCATTGCCGATGAAAGCCGTCGTTTTTACGGTGTGCAGTTTCATCCCGAAGTGGTTCATACGCCGCGCGGTTCCAAACTGATTTCAAATTTTGTTCATAAGATCACGGGTCTTGCCGGTGACTGGACAATGGCGCACTTTCATACAAACCAAGTGGAACAGATCAAGCAACAGGTTGGCTCAGCGCGGGTTATTTCTGGATTGTCGGGTGGTGTGGATTCGGCTGTTGCATCGGTGCTTATTCACGAAGCGATCGGGGATCAGCTCACATGTATATTCGTGGATCACGGATTGCTTCGTGAGGGGGAGGCCGACGAAGTGGTTTCCATGTTTCGCGGCTCTTACAATATTCCACTGGTTCATGTTGATGCCAAGACGCGGTTTCTTGATGCACTTTCTGGCGTTGATGAGCCTGAGAAAAAACGCAAAATCATTGGCGGGTTATTCATCGACGTGTTCGATGAAGAGGCTAAAAAACTTGGCGGTGCCGATTTTCTTGCTCAGGGAACGCTTTATCCAGATGTCATTGAAAGTGTTTCTTTCACCGGGGGGCCTTCGGTGACGATCAAGTCACACCACAATGTGGGCGGGCTCCCCGAGCGGATGAATTTAAAACTCGTGGAGCCGCTACGAGAGCTGTTTAAAGACGAAGTTCGCGACCTTGGGCGAGAGCTGGGTTTACCTGAGAAGTTTGTGGGGCGACATCCGTTTCCTGGACCGGGTTTGGCAATTCGGATTCCCGGTGCGGTTGATATCTCATTGCTTGAAATCTTGAGAAAGGCAGATGCAATTTATCTTGATGAGATCAAGAAACACGGTCTTTACGATGAAATTTGGCAGGCATTTGCCGTATTACTGCCGGTCAAGACAGTGGGTGTGATGGGGGATGCGCGCACTTATGATTTTGTTTGTGCCTTGCGGGCGGTGACGTCAAGTGATGGTATGACCGCCGACTATTATGACTTTTCCCACGCTTTTCTTGGGCGTGTTGCAACAAGGATTATCAATGAAGTGGCTGGTATCAATCGTGTTGTGTATGACATAACATCGAAGCCTCCAGGCACCATAGAATGGGAATAAAAGCGTTGCTGTTGTGCCTTTGAGTATTGGATGAGTGGAAATACCTAGCTCTGTATGCTTGACGTATCTGTGTTCGTCCGTTTACCAACATGTTGGGAAGGTTAACTCGACCAGCCTTTATAGATTTCAGCTAACTATTTCTGAGTGATGGGAGTATCAAGCCATGCTACGTGGGGCATTAAAGACATTCACCGCCGGGAGCACGATTGTCGTTGCGCTTGCAGTTTCGGCTCAGCTGGCACAAGCAGCGCCTGACCTGGTGATTGAAGAAAGCGATTCTGTGATGGAATTTGTCAGCTGCGAAGAATCGCAACCGCTTGTTAAGGGCCGTATCGTTATTCGTAACGAAGGTGATTCAGATGCGAACCTGCGTAAGGCGGGTGATCTGTTCCGCAGTTTTCTTGCTGTTTATAACCCGGAAAATATCGACCTGATAAAAAAGGCAAAGAAACGCACGAAGATGGAACCACGTGAGCAGCGTGCCATCTCGATCGAAGTTGGTGCCGGGAAGGTCAAAGCGGGTCGCAACTACAATGCCTTGCCGAAATCTTCAAACAATGATCGCCATGCTGATCACGATGACCATTACGATGATGATCGTAGAAAGCTATCAAGAACCCAGGTAAAGGAAATCCAACAATTCCTTGAAAGCCGTGGCTATAATGTGGGTGGTGCAGATGGTTCTTGGGGCGCTAAAACAACCCGTGCTGTAAAAAGCTTCCAGAGGAACACCGGTATCTCGCCAGCCAGAGGGCAGTGGGATACCGCTACAGCGAAGGCAATTGCCAAGTTCACTGGTGGAGGAGCAAAGGCAAAGCCTGCTGCATCCAACATCAAGGATTCGCAAGGCCGAACGAAGATCACTGTGTTTGCGGTTGTGGATCCTTACAACCTGATTGATGAAAGCGACGAGTCGAATAACATTGTCGCCTACACCGGTTGGCTCAAGTGTGATTGATCCGAGCGCTTCTTGAAACGCTCTTGGTTGTTTCTTTAGGTAATATGAAAGAGCCGCGATTGCTTATCTTAGCGATTGCGGCTCTTTTTTTGTTTGAAGGAAGTTGCCTTGAAATTGGGCGAACGTCGCATCATCTCCAGCACCAGCATGATATCCTTTGTTTGGCTTTGAAGATTTGATCGAACTAATGATGGGTTTTTTGGGATGAGAGAGACTTAGAATAGCTCTATCTAGTGCTCCAATACTCAGCTTAAATTTGTTTGATGAGCCACCTAGGTTGCGAGATTACTGCTGTTTTTCGTTTTCTACCTGAAAAAGTCTTATTTCACGACAAATAGGGGGCATTCGGAACTGCATTATGACATGTTGATGCCCTAATCTGCGGCGCTCATCAGCGTTAATAACCGATTGGTGAGTTGCGGTTGAGATTTGACCGATGGTATTTAGGTCTGGAAAGGTTCAATTGCTTTTGGGTGTTTTGGCTGATTTTCAGTGGGCCGATCAGGACGTAAAACAGCCTGCTGGATATGGAAATACAAACTTGATTGGGATTGATCTTGCGGGGCTTTAGTATATTTCCGGAAAGGATGAACAGGGGCGCCAAATGACTTTGTGGTCAAAGACAAAACGGAGCATTCAGGGAAAAACCCGTAGTGGTGCGGTTCTGATGGGCACTGTCTTGGCAGGTGGTGTGTTTTCAAGCGTTGTGTTTTCATCTATGCCGGCGCTGGCTCAAGGTATTCCGCTTATTCGTGATACGGAAATCGAGAACCTCCTGAAAGACTATGCGCGACCACTTTTTCGCGCTGCCGGACTTGGTGGCGGGCGCGTTCGAATGCGTATTGTTCGAAGTGATATTTACAACGCCTTCGTTGTTGATGGCCGTAACGTGTTCGTTCACACGGGGGCTTTGACGCAGTCCGATACACCAAATCAGATCATCGGAGTTATTGCCCATGAAACAGGGCATATCTCGGGAGGGCATCTGGCGGCATTACGTGCGCGCATCAAGAGAGACCAGACGCGCGTGCTGCTGACGCAGATACTTGGTTTGGGGCTTATGGTTGCGGGTGCGGCAACTGGAGGCGATTCTGGGCGTGATATCGGCGGAGCAGGCACGGGAGTTTTGTATGGCGGTCAGGAACTGGTGATGCGATCGTTGCTGGCCGAGAGACGCTCACAAGAGTCGGCTGCCGATCAAGCGGGTTTGACGTACCTCAATCGGACAAAACAATCGGGACGAGGAATGCTCGAGACGTTTGAGCGTTTTGCCCAGCAAGAATACATTTCTGATCAACATAAAGACCCATTTGTTCGAAGCCATCCCGTTGCAACGGACCGTCTTTCACGGCTGAGGCAGTTGGTTGAATCAAGCCCTTATTATGATGTGAAGGACAGTGCGGAGTTACAGCTTCGTCATGATTTGATGCGTGCAAAGCTGGCTGGGTATCTAACTTCTCCGGCGGCTGTATTTAACCGCTACCCACGCTCCGACCAGAGTTTTCCTGCTCGCTATGCGAGAGCTATTGCGTTTTACTTCAAAGGTGGACCAAGAGGACTTGATGCAGCTCTGCGCGAACTGAAATATCTCATCAATGCAACTCCGAAAAATGGTGTGAAGTTGAACAAGGGATATTTTTGGGAAGTGATGGGTGACTTTCTGATGCGTTCAGGAAAAAATGCTGAAGCGATCAAACCGCTGCGCATGGCGTTGAAGCTTATTGGCAACGAAAGCCTTATTCAGGTGCAACTTGCTTCCGCCTTGCAAAAGGTTGGTGGTACGGCAAATCTCAAGCAAGCGATTAATCTACTGAACAAGTCTATTCAGGTTGATAAAAACCCGCGCGCCTTTAGGCTGCTGGCGCAGGCCTACTATAAACAAGGTAAGTTGCCCAAGGCTGATGCGGTGACGGCCGAGGCCTATTTTCACGAGGGGAATATTAAGCAGGCGCAGATTTTTGCAAAGCGTGCTAACCAAAAGTTGAAGCCGGGTTCACCGCAATGGATACGAAACGGTGATATCATAAAGTACAAGCCACGGTCTTGAGTGCGTTCGAAATGCTAGAGGCCCGTGATGGCATGTGGGCGCTGGAACTCCTGAAGATAACAGGTTTTCGATGATTTCGAAGATATGCTGCGCCCTGTCACGAATAAGGAGAGATGGCTGAAATAGGGATCACTCAGATTTCAGCCATCTTGTTTTGGGACTTTGTTGGTTGAAAGACTTGGTCCTTAGGCTGATTGGTCAAGGTTTTGTTGTTAAATCTACGTTAGTATTTGGCTTAAGTTGGTCAGGAATGGAAAAGCTGTGGTTGATACATCCCAGCGTCTTTAGGTTTTGAGGATTGAGAATGAGCAGGCAAATTTTATCAAAAATGTGGACTGGGATGGCGGCGCGACGGGGGTTGGTCTGGGCCGCCGCAGCGATTGCTTTGGGTGGTTATATGTTCATGGCCCTTGCACCTGGTAGTACCCCCATGTCCGCACAAGCCCAAACGGCAGGTGAGACAAGCGCTGCGTCTTCAAGCTTTTCGGACTCTCAAAAAAGTGAGATCGAGACCATTGTGCGCTCATATCTTTTGAAGAACCCGAAACTGTTTTTGGAAATTGAGCAAGAACTGAAGAAGTTGATTGCCGCTGAAGAAGCGATGGAAATGAAAAAGTCCATCGCCAAAAATGCTGACTTTCTTTTTCGCAGAACGAATGCGCCCATGGCCGGAAATCCACAGGGCGATATCCCTGTAGTTGAATTTTTCGACTACAACTGCGGTTACTGCAAACGTAGCTTTAAAGATATCTCTGATTTGATTGCCAAGGATCCCAATGTGAAGGTGTTGCTGATGGAGTATCCGATCCTCTCCAAAGGCTCGCTGGAGGCTTCCAAAATTGCGCTTGCAGCTCGTAACCAGGGTAAATACTGGGAGCTTCATCAAGCACTGCTGTCGTATCGTGGTGGTGGAATTGATGGCAAGGTTGCTTTGAAGCTCGCGAAAGATCTGGGGCTTGATGTGGCAAAACTAAAGACCGATATGGAGTCCTCTGAGGTTAAAGAGGAAATCGAAAAAGTTCAGGCTTTGGCGCAGTCCATGGGTATTAACGGGACACCGCATTTCCTCGTTGGAGACCGGAATATTCCTGGTGCGCCAAAGAATCTGCTGGATCAGATTATGCGGAATGTTGCTGAACTGCGCAAAGAAGGCTGTAACGTCTGCTGATTGTGAGCAAACCAGCTGATTGGTAATTTGGGGTGAGGTGGTTTCCATTCTTCAATAGAATGGGCCCCTTGCCCCTTTTTCAGCTTTATGAGGTGGGTTTTGCGAGGACAAAAGGGAACGAGGGCAAGACTTTCAGCTTGGAGAATGCTGGTGCGGCTTATAAAAAGCTGGTAAGCAGGCTTGTTGCTCCCGTGGGGTCGCGCGCCGTTGCAAGTTACACGAAACTGGTTTGTGGGGCTGTTTTTCGGTGCATTTCATCGTGATGGTTTCCAAGCTATCTTTTCAAATTCCAGGGTCCTAAGAAGAGCTCATGGCGCTACCGATTTTCGTCCTTAATGGTCCTAACCTCAATCTTCTGGGAACACGTGAGCCAGAGATTTACGGTACGCAGACCTTGAAAGATGTTGAGGCTTTGTGTGTGAAACGAGCCCAGTCACTTGGACATAGCATTGCGTTTCGTCAATCAAACAGTGAGGCGGAGTTGATTTCCTGGATTCAGGAAGCGCGCTCTTGTGCATCTGGCATTGTGCTTAACGCTGCGGGCTATACACATACATCCATTGCCTTACTTGATGCTTTGCAGGCTTATAGTGGGCCTGTGATCGAAGTTCACTTTAGTAACATTTTCAGGCGGGACAGTTTCCGCCAGCATTCTTATATTTCGCTTGGAGCATCAGGAGTAATCTGTGGGCTGGGCGCGCATGGGTATGAATTGGCCATTGACGCTATCGATAGGCTTATCAGTGAGAAGCAGAACGCCTGACATGAAAGATTATATCTTGATCTGAAATTGTGCGATCAAGTAAAGGTCAATCAATGACGGAACAGCAAAACAGGAACGTCGACGTATGACGAGTGAGAAGAGCCCGAAGGGCGGGGGAAGTAAGGAAAACGAAATCATTCGGGAATTGGCCGATCTACTCAATGATACGGGCCTGAGTGAAATCGAAATTGAAAAGAGTGGGTTAAGGGTGCGCGTTGCGCGCCAAATCAGTGTGGGCGCGCCCGTTGCTGCTGCGCCTGCAGCTGCTGCTTCAAGTGGAGCTGCGGCTCCAGCTGAGGTGGCAACAGGTGGTTCGGAGGGTGGCACTAGTGAGCTTGATGCTTCCAATCATCCTGGGGCTGTAAAATCGCCGATGGTGGGAACTGCCTATCGTAGTCCTCAACCTGGTACTCCGGTATTTGTCGAAGTGGGTTCCACCGTATCGGAAGGTGATACGCTTTTGATTATTGAAGCCATGAAAACCATGAATCAAATTCCTGCGACGAAGTCTGGGACGGTTTCGGCAATTCTGTTTGAGAATGGCCAGCCAGTGGAGTTTGGTGAACCGCTGGTTATTATCACATGATTTGCGATTTTAGTTTTTACCTTGAAACCAACAAACGCGGCTACGCGCAGTAATTGTCAATGGGGCCTTTGTAAATGTTCGATAAAGTCCTGATTGCCAACCGCGGGGAGATTGCGCTGAGAATTCAGCGTGCCTGCAAAGAGCTTGGGATCTCCACCGTTGCGGTGCATTCGACAGCGGATGCGGATGCAATGCATGTGCGGTTGGCTGATGAAAGTGTGTGCATCGGCCCACCCTCTCCCACCGAAAGTTACCTCAATATTCCCAGGTTGCTTGCAGCTTGTGAAATTACCGGAGCCGATGCTGTTCATCCCGGTTATGGTTTTTTGTCGGAAAATGCGCGTTTTGCTGAAATTCTTGAAGAACACAAGATTACGTTTATCGGGCCCACAAGCGAGCATATTCGGTTGATGGGCGATAAAATCACCGCAAAGGATACGGTAAAAAAACTTGGTATTCCCGTTGTGCCCGGTTCTGATGGCGGCGTGGCGAATGAGGCCGAGGCTCTGGCCTGCGCCAAGGAAATGGGCTTTCCGGTTCTGGTCAAGGCTGCCTCTGGTGGCGGTGGGCGCGGGATGAAGCTTGCCGAAACGGAGGCTGACCTTGCAGAGGCTATGGCGAATGCCAAGTCCGAAGCGATGTCCTCGTTTGGTGATGATGCAATCTATATCGAGAAATACCTTACCAAACCGCGCCACATCGAGTTTCAAGTGTTCGGTGATGGACGCGGAAACGCCGTACATCTGGGGGAGCGGGATTGTTCGTTACAACGGCGACACCAGAAGATTTTGGAAGAAGCTCCTTCTCCAGCGCTCAATGATGAAGCACGAAACCGGGTCGGCGAGGTTGTGGCTAAAGCCATGCGAGATCTTAACTATCGCGGAGCTGGAACCATTGAGTTTTTATATGAAGATGGTGAGTTCTTTTTCATTGAAATGAATACCAGGCTGCAGGTTGAGCACCCGGTGACCGAGGCAATTACGGGGATTGATCTGGTTCTAGAACAGATCAGAGTTGCGGCGGGTGCCCAGCTCAGCTTTCAGCAGGAAGATATTACGTTTTCAGGTCATGCGATTGAATGCCGTATCAATGCGGAGAATGCCAAGACATTCCGTCCATCTCCGGGTCTCATTACCTACTGGCATCCGCCGGGGGGGTTGAGTGTTCGCGTGGATTCAGGCGTTTATCAAGGGTATCGGATCCCACCTTATTACGACAGTTTGATTGGCAAGCTCATTGTGCACGGCAAAACACGCAATGAGTGCATGATGCGGTTGAGACGATCGCTTTCTGAATTTGTGATTGACGGTATCGATACGACAATTCCGTTGTTTAGCGAGCTTATAAGTCAGCCTGATATTGTGAATGGTCTTTATGATATTCACTGGCTGGAAAAGTATTTGGCAAAATCTGAATCGTAGTTGTGATTGAGAGGATATGGCAGGTACTTGAGGGGTTTTGTTATTGTGAAATGTGTGCCTGTTTTTCCTCTGTGTTTTGGGTTTTTACATTTCTTTCACAATTCTAAGCGTCAAAGTCGCGATTTCCTCAAATTTTGTCGTAAACTCCTCACCTCTTCTGCCTTTTCCAGCATTTGGCTTCAAGTTATGGGAGGAACTGGCTAGCTGTGACGTCACGTGACGACATTATGATGGAGATCACGCCGCAGGTTCTTCTTAAGGCCTACAGTTGCGGTATCTTTCCAATGGCGGAAAGTGCGCATGACCAGGTGCTCTATTGGATTGAGCCCGAACAGCGGGGTATTCTGCCGCTGAACAATGTTCATATCCCTCGCCGGCTGGCACGTACGGTGCGTTCGACCCCCTTTAGGGTTGTTATAGATTCTGATTTCAATGGTGTTATTGATGGGTGTGCTGCGGCACGTCCCGGGCGTCGCACCACCTGGATCAATGAACGTATTCGAGAACTCTATGGTGAATTGTTTTCGCTTGGATACTGCCACACGGTTGAAGTCTGGGATGACGATAAACTGGTGGGCGGACTTTATGGCGTTGCGCTTGGTGGTGCCTTCTTCGGTGAAAGTATGTTCTCAAGCGTTCGTGATGCGTCCAAGATTGCTCTTGTGCATCTTGCCGGGCGTCTGGTGGCTGGCGGTTTTCAGCTTCTGGACACGCAATTTGTGACTGATCATCTGAAACAGTTTGGAACCGTTGAGGTTGATCGAGATCTGTTTCACAAAAAGCTCGAAGCAGCTTTATCAGTGGATGCCGATTTCAAGCATTTACCGGAGGATGCTCCTGCGGCGTATGCTCTGTCGTTTATTTCGCGTGCGGCGCAAGGTGGCTCGGGCGTAGACCGCTTGGGCGATGAGAGTCCCAAAGGCTGATATCCCAATTTTAATTGATGAACGTGAGCGAAAACTGACCTTCGGGTTTTTGTTGTTTTCTGAGGTGTTTCCCAGGGAACAGCTTGGTTGATGGATATGGTTCATAGTCCTTGAGTGTTCAGATGTAAGCCTCTCGCTGTGCTCCCCCGTTCAGACCCCGGCTTGTATTTGGACCATTCCTTCGGGAAAGGGTACTGTCTTGATCCATCCCCGTCCCCCCGCACGAGGCGAAAACGCCTCAAGGGCAGCACCCTGAACTCCCCGAGCTGAAAGGTTCGGGGAGTTTTATTTTTGGTAGTCTGAGATTTTTGGGGAAGTGGGGAAAGAAAAGACGTGTGTGAACTTCCCCCACTCCCTTGAACGAATTCTTGAGGTTGGTGACAATAAAACAGGGGCCGGACATTTCTTATCCGGCCCCATGAAGAATTGTATCCGTTTTTCGCTTTTTGGGGGGCTTATTCTTCGCCCAGAAGACGACGTTGCCACCAGCCTGTGCGGCTTGGCTTTTTGGATTGGGATTCTGGTGTCGTTGCGTTCGAGGATTCTTGCGACGAAGAGCCAACGCGAACGGACTTGATCTCAATTTCTGTACTTGACGCCTGCTGCGCGCGCCGACGGTGGGCTGGGATTTCCTCGTCGCTTTTTGGCTCGTTGGACTTTTTATTGTCAACGGGGCGCTTGGAAGTTTTTCTTTCCGCCGTGCTGTCTGATGCCGGCACAGGAGTCGACTCTTCAGAAGAGCGCGACCGTGGACTGCGGCGTGCTCTTGTGGACGTTCGCCGCCGGCGAGGTGCACGCTCTGTTGTTTTGTCGCTGTTTTCTTGCTGAATTGCTTCGTCAGAGTCTGATTGTGGTTCAGGGTTTGTTACGGCTGATAGTTCTGGTTGTGGACCCAGTCCTGGGATGCCCATGTCAGGTGAACTGTCGGTCTGTGGCTGGGGTGCGTTTTCCTGTTGAGCATCTGTCTCAATGGTGGGCTGTTGGGTGTTTTCCATTTCGTTTGGAGTTACATCTTCTCCATTTTCAGAGATGGGTATGCTGGAACCTGTTTTCGCTTCGCGTCGTTCTCTGTTGCGTCTGCCGCCTCGTCTGCCACGACGACGACTGCGTCTTGGCTGCCCGTCTTCAGTGGCATTCTCGCGATTGGCGCCCTCACTTGAGGCTGAGGTTGCTTCAGCGTTGACAATATCATCATCTGTCAGGGTGTCTTCTGAAGAAGCGTTGTCATTGTTTGCGACATCGGCCGGCGTATTTTGGTGACCGTTGGAGCGGGCCTCTTCGCTTGGCCTGCGTTCACGACGTCGTCTGCGTCTGCGACTAGGTTGTTGATCGTCTTCATTGCGCGGCGTACTGGATTGAGCGTCTAGGAGACCTTCTTGTGCCGCTGAGGGTTGGCTTTCGGTTCCTTCTTCGAAGCCCCAATCCATATTAACAGCGGTCCGCCGGGATCGGGATTGCGGTGTTCGGGATGTGCTGGGCCCTTTCTCAACCTTGAAGTTTGCGCCAACCATCTTGTCTGAGATTTCAATGGAAATATGTTGTCCTAGACGGGCTTCCATGTTGTCGATGAAGTCGCGTTTCGAGTTCAAGATGTAAAGAGCAACTTCGCTCGTGGTGTAGGCAATCAATGGTGTGCGTGAACCTAAGTTCACTGCGTCTTCCAACCCGCGAAGAACTGCGAGAGCAACGGACTCGGTGGAGCGTACAATCCCGGTCCCTTGGCAATGGGCGCATTGAGAAGTGGAACCTTCCAGAACGCCTGTGCGCATTCTTTGGCGCGACATTTCCATCAGTCCGAAGTGAGAGATGCGTCCTACCTGGATGCGGGCTCGATCATTACGCAGTGCCTCCTTCATCCGACGTTCTACAGCGCGGTTGTTGCGCCGATCGTCCATATCTATGAAGTCGATTACGATGAGACCGGCAAGATCGCGTAGTTTTAGCTGGCGTGCGATTTCATCGGCCGCTTCGAGGTTTGTGTGAAGTGCTGTTTCCTCAATGGAGAATTCACGTGTTGAACGGCCCGAGTTTACATCAACCGCAACCAGGGCTTCAGTCTGGTTGATCACCAGATAACCTCCCGATTTAAGGGAAACCTGCGGACTGAACATGGCGTTGAGCTGTCGCTCAATTTGAAATTTCGTGAATAGGGGTTCAGGTGACTTATAGGCGGTCACATTGCGGGTGTGACTTGGCATGAGCATGCGCATGAAGCCCTTGGCGTCTTTGTACGCGCTCTCGCCTGCCACAACGATTTCATCGACCTCTTTGTTATAGAGGTCGCGAATTGACCGCTTGATGAGGTTTCCTTCTTCATAGACAAGTGAAGGAGCGGTGGACTCCAATGTGAGTTCGCGTACACTTTCCCAAAGACGCAGCAGGTATTCGAAGTCCCTGCGGATTTCCTGTTTTGTGCGCGAAGCGCCAGCCGTTCGGATGATTAGGCCCATTCCTTCGGGAACATCCAGTTCGGCTGCAATTGCTTTCATGCGTTTGCGGTCTTGTGGTGAGCTGATTTTGCGACTGACGCCGCCGCCGCGTGCGGTGTTTGGCATTAAAACCGTGTAGCGGCCGGCCAAAGACAGATAGGTTGTCAGGGCTGCACCCTTGTTGCCTCGTTCTTCCTTGACGACCTGTACCAGGAGGATCTGACGGCGTTTTATAACTTCCTGAATTTTGTAGTGGCGGCGGGTTCGTCGTGGACGCGATGGGACTTCTTCCAGCGCGTCTTCTGATCCCACTTCTTCGACTGGAGCTACCCCATTATTCTCGTTGAGGCTGTCGATATCTTCGACGTGTTCATCTTCGACGAGGCCAATGTTGGGGGGGGCGCCATTTTCTTCATCTACAGCATGAAGTGAGGATGGGTCCTGATCTGAGTTGTCGCGTGGGATTTCTTCGGTAGTGTCTGCGCCAGCTTGCGTCTGAGACTGCTCCTGTTGAGATGCTTCGAGGGCGGGTGTTTCATCGGATGTGACAAGAGAGTCTTCGGTTCGCGTGTCGTCATCTTTTTGATCTTCTTGTTGGCCCTCAGGGGAGCCTGGGGCAGGTTCTTCTTCTTTTGTGGCTGGTGATGGTTCGCTCAGCTTTGGGTCTGCAACCGCTGAGACGCTGATATTCTTGGTCTTCTCACTCGCTTCTGTTTCTGTTTCTTGATTCCGGGCTTGGTCTTCTAATGAAGGGTTTGTTTCTTCATCCTCGTGGGATGGGGAGGTGTCTTCGTCTTCATGCTTTAGGAGTTGCACCAATTGGCTATCGATGGCTTCGCTTTCATGCGTGCCGCTAGCCTTGGAATCCGCTTCTTCATCGGAGGTGTTTTCTATCAATTCTGGGTCATTGATATTTTGTGCGTCAGAGCGCTCGTCAATGTCTTCAGACGTGTGGTCCACGTCCAAGTCATCGTCGTCATCTTCGACCACAGCGGCGGCTTCTTCCTCGATCAGCTCGAGGCGATCCGCCATGGGGATTTGATAGTAATCTGGATGGATTTCATTGAACGCAAGAAATCCGTGGCGGTTGCCGCCGTAATCGACGAAAGCAGCCTGTAAGGCGGGTTCGACCCGGGTTACTTTTGCAAGATAAATGTTGCCGCGTAATAGTTTTCGAGCCGCGGACTCGTAGTCAAATTCCTCTACCCGTCCCCCACGAAGCACCACGACCCGAGTTTCCTCCGGGTGCGTGGCATCGATAAGCATCTTGTTATCAGCCATTGATTGTTTTCCTTGACGCGCGCTGGGCGCGTGAACGCATTCCGGGTGCCTTGGATCGGGGCAGCCCCGGTGCGATCGCGTCTGCGCGCTATTGTCATGTTGGTGTTTGTCGAAGACGGGATGGGCGCGTTCATTAGGCAAGCGTCGAGGTGCGGCTGGCGGAAGGTGCCGGCTGCTTGTTGTCCTCTGACGGAAGAGCAAAATGTCAGTGCGCTTTGCATTCGCTTCGATTCCAGGTTCGGCTTGCCGGAAAATGATGATCCGTCCGGAGCCGAAAATTTTTGATGGCAGCCATGTCGCGT
>JAJRZC010000279.1 GCA_024275435.1 Alphaproteobacteria bacterium | reverse complement strand
TGGCAAAACAGCGGACCTTCCCACAGGAGAGACCGTAGCTGTTGAGCTTTTGCCAAAGGAGGCAGGTGAATACGACTTCGGCTGCCCCATGGGCATGTTTCGCGGAAAGCTCATTGTCGAATAGGAGAATGTTTTTTCAGAATAACAACACAAACAATCCCACGGCAAGCAACACATGAGACCGACTTTCTGAGGTAACATACCTTTCTTGTAATTCTCGGGTTTCTGGTGATCATTGTTGTCATGCTGTGGGCGGGAACACCAAGGCCGCAACATAGATTCTGCTCTTACCCTTCTGTTCCTGGCTTGCCCATTGATGCATTTTCAAGACACCGAGACCACAGGAGACACTCAAACCATATCAACCAAAAGACCATAGGAAACACCCATACTAAGATATCCCATTTTTCAGAGGATTCCGTCTCTCGTTTTTTTCAAGGTTCACAGCCTGATTTCTTTCTGGCTGTGATCTTGTCCCAAGATCGGCGCCATCGGTTTGATCTCGCTTGCTATCGGTCTCGGCTCTTCATCAGTTGGCCAACAAACGACATTTGCAACACGACACTCAGGCGGTTCACAATGCTAGTAAAGATACACTCCGCAGAATCACAAGCGCACATATCGCAGTATTGCGATTCCGAGTCCAACGTGAATTGTCATGCTGGCCGTTCAATAGTCCAGACCAGCAGCTGAGACAAATCAAGATCGGAGTTGGTCCTCAACAGGTAGTATTAAAACTAAGGCATTGAAGGCCACCACGAAAATATAGGCTCATCTTTCCTACTGTTAAAGGAGGAAATCTGGTGGAATCGAAACAGGCACACTTTCCTAATTCCAAACCACATATCCCATTCGGCCTTGTCCTGACAGGAGGTGGCGTGCGCGGGCTGGCCCATGCGGGTGTACTGCACTCTCTCGAGCATTATGGCTATCGCCCATGCGCGGTTGCGGGCGTGTCGATGGGCGCAATCGTCGCCGCAACCTACGCCTTAAACCCGAACTGGTATTCAGCCTTGGTAAACATGGATACCAAAGGGTTCCCTGAACCCCCACGAGCCTCCAGCAACAGTTTTCGTGCACGTATCCGGGCTCTACTTTCCGCAGAGAGAATCTTACAAGATATGATGCTCGGCTGGGGTGTCGGATCCCGAACTCTGGATTGGGGTCATTCTCTGTTAAACGACCTCACATTGGGTCGACGATTGGAAGAAAGTCGTATACCCGTGGCAGCAGTTGCGACCGACCTGTGCACAGGTAAGCGCGTTATTCTCCAAAACGGAAACGCAGCAGAGGCCGTATATGCCAGTTCAGCGCTCGCCGGCCTACTGCCACCCTTGATCCGAGATAAGGATATTCTTGTCGACGGCTGTTATGCAGATCTGGCTCCCATTGACGTCGTAAAGGGAATGGATCTGGAAGTGGTCATCGCCGTGGATGTCCAACAGATAATTGATCCAAGACCTCCCTTAAACGGCGTCCAGGCTATGTTGAGGGCAATGGAGATTTGTTCACAAGAACACGCCCGCCTGCGCCTCAAAGAGGCTGACTTCGTCATAAGACCGCAATTTCCGTTCCCAATAGATATGTTGGAGTTTTCCCATAAACGAGCCTGCATCGCAGCAGGAAGTCGTTCAGTACGAAATTCTCTGAAGAAGTTGCAGCAGTTACTGGAAACCGATAGGCATGACAAGCAGGCGGGCTCGCTGCCCACTTGAAGTGCAGAACTTTCATAAAGTGACATATCGGAATAAATTTAATCATTCAATTTTCGATATCTATTCACTCGTGCAGAGATCCAATCAATTGCAGAATCATGAATGACCAGCAAGCGAGATCTACCCACGCGGGGCCTTGCGTTACGCCGGATCATGAACAACGACACGATCATGGCTGAGATTGGCAGAAGGTACATGATCGGTACGAACAACGGATCGACCGCTACCAGATTGTTCAAGGCCAAGCCGGTTAGACGACAGCTTGCTGCTGCGACAAACCCGACAATCATACGTTCATTGAGACTTTTGCGCGTGCTTTGTGCCTGGCCAACGGACGCAAGCGCAATCAATACGAACGCGAGGGGATAGAGTGAGTTTGAGAATCGATCATGCAATTCGGTACGGAATTGACCTGGTCGGGCCTTAAACTGAGCGCTTTCAGGATCCGGGTTCAGAAGTTCAAAGAGGTAGCGTTCACGTGGTTCAAAGTCGACCTTGCCGTCAGGTTTTTTCTTTTCAAAACGATCAAGGTCGACGACATAGCGGTCGAACACAATGATATCGGAAGGGCGATCTCCCTCCTGGCGCCGCAGTATGTGTCCGTTTGTCATGATAAGAGAAGCATTGCCATTGTGCTTCACGATCCGGCCTCGTTCGGCGAGATAGGCTTGGCTTTCCTTTGAATTGCGCGTGTCATTTAATATGAGCCCAACCAGTTCGCCGTTTACCGTACGTGCGCGAATGTGAAACGTGAGGCCGCGTTCGGGTGTGGAAAATCTACCAGGCTGAATCACCTGGGTGAGCAGGTCGGTTCTGACCTCGATGATGTATGTTCGCAGCAATCTCATACTCCAGGGCATTCCCACGTGATTAACAAAACTCACCACCACTGTGACAATCAAGGCAAGGCTGATGAGAGGTTTCGCAACGGTCCACCAAGTGGCACCGGAGGCGGTGATGACTATGAGTTCACTGTCTGTGTTGAGACGACTGAGAGTATGAATAACGGCGATTAGCAGAGCAAAAGGAGCAATAACAGCGAGAAGGTTTGGCAATGCCAAAGTGGTCATTGTTAGTAGAAGAAGCGCGTTTTGTCCCTGGGCTGTAACAACGTTGAGCTGTTTAAGGGCAAGGGCAATCCAGACGATACCGCCAAGAGACCCGAGGATAAGCAAAAGGGCGCAGGCAGCCTGGATAAAAACATATCTGAAGAAGATCGACAAATTCACTCCGTTGCCAGGCTACCCACTGCGTAAAAGACAAGGAGGGTCCAAACCTCACAAATCGCGATTTAATCGAACTCCCGTGCAAAAAAAGAAATGCACGGTGCAGGCAATTCAAACGACAAAGCCTTGCGCGGTGGAACAACCAATTTCTGGTCGCAGGCAGTACTGTTCGATTACCTTTTAAAAACCCGAAATTGTGTGTCCGAAAAGGGGCCGCCAGGTTACGTTTATGTATCCTTGCCAGCAACGTATGCGTACCCAACACAATCCAACAATGCGCCAAAGTATTCCGCGCAACTCGAATAAGAGTCGCATACTCAACGGTTCTGGAAACGCATTTTGGGAACACAAATGAAATTCATAGAGCAGGTCGCGGCCCGCCATGAGTTGTCTGCACGAGGGATCTTCCTGACTCTACTGCTTAGTGTCTCCGTAGTTCGTCTGGCAATTGCCGCTACGCTCGAACTCCATTTTGACGAAGCGTATTATTGGTTCTGGGCTCAGAACCCGCAGCTCTCTTACTACGATCATCCGCCCTTTGTTGCGTGGCTGATCGTGGCTGGTACGACGGTTGCGGGAAACACTGAACTTGGCGTGAGGTTATTTGGTCAGGTCTGCGTCTTTATTTCGTCCTGGCTTGTTTTTGATATTGCCGCGCGAACAGCTGGAGATCGCCCCGCCATGTTCGCTGGCGTTGCGTTACAAGCAACGCTGCTCGTTGGCGCGGGCAGTATTATCATGACTCCCGATACGCCACTCTTACTTTTCACAATCGCGCTTATTTGGGCGCTGGTGCGCTTTTGTGAGCAACCACATCCGGCGTGGTGGCTTATCGCAGGTATCGCGTTGGGCGGAGCTCTGCTCAGCAAATATTCCGCCGTCTTGTTGATCGCTGCTGTGGGCATCTGGCTTCTGCTAACCCCACGCATACGTGGTTGGGTTTTTACCCCGTGGCCTTGGTTAGGACTCAGCGTCAGCCTGTTAGCCTTTTCTCCGGTTATATATTGGAACCTTAACAACGACTGGAACTCGTTCGCAAAGCAAAGCGGTCGGGTCTTAAACATCGATACATTGCGTCCCGAACTGATACTAGAATACCTTGGGGGCCAGCTGGGAATCGTCACACCAATATTATGCGGGTTGCTTATCGCAACCATGTGGCGATTAACGTTCCAGGCTTCACGGCAACGAGAACCGCTCGATACGTTATTTGTTGTTCTATTTCTCCTGCCCGCCTTGTTCTTCCTTGCTCTATCTCCTTTTCTTCGCATTCAGGCCAATTGGCCTGCGCTGATGTGGCCCGCTGCCGTTCTTGCCAGCGCACGAGTTTTCTCCTGCGAAGCGGTCTTAATGGAGAACCGTCGGGCGATCACGTGGGCACTGACAACAGGAGGAGTACTCGTCGGTTTGGTTTGGCTGCATGCGATTTCGCCGCTCGGTGCCTGCCTATCACGAGATCCTGTTGCGCAACTTGACGGTCAACGTGATTTAGCAACCTGGGTGGCACAATCTGCCAAAGGCCATGGCATTACACAGATCGCCGCACCGGACTACGCGACGGCAAGCGCCTTGCGTTTTTACCTCCCTAGAAATTTGAGCGTCGTGCATGTGGCACAAGAACCGCGTTACGTCGGTTTCAATGACGCTCAAATCTTACGTGCCCAAGAAACGCTCGTCATCTCAAGAAACAGCAAGCTCCCCGACAGGATCACAAGCGTATTGTCCATCACCGACGAGCCGCAGTCCGTTTGGCGTAAGTTCAAAGGTTGCAAAAATAAAGAATATTTCGTGTTCTTTGCAAAATAGGTTTGGTTATGAATGAAGTTGTACTTGTTGCCAACGATGTTGAAAAAGAAAAAACAGCAACGATAGATGGCTCTCCTGAACTATCGATTATCATCCCAACACTAAATGAGCGCGACAATATTGAACCGCTCGTTCGCAGAATCTATCAAACCCTCGGAAAGTCCAGTTGGGAAGTCATTTTTGTTGACGATAACAGTCCCGATGGCACCAGTGAGGTTGTGAAGGAATTGGCGAACGCTGATAGGCGTGTGAGATGTATACGACGTGTCGGTCGTAGAGGCCTTTCCACCGCGGTTATTGAGGGGATCTTGTCGTCTTCCTCGAAATATATTGCGGTCATGGATGGGGACATGCAGCACGATGAAGCACTATTGAAAACTATGCTTCAAGTCTTGAAAGAAGACAGCGCCGATGTCGTAATTGCTAGCCGCTACAAATATGGAGGTCACGCATCGGGACTGACAGGAAAAGGCCGACACGCAAAAAGCCAGCTGGGAAACTGGATTGCAAAAAATATACTGGGTATAGACATCTCTGATCCCATGAGTGGCTTTTTCATGCTACCAAGAAAGATTTTTGAAAGCAGCGCATTGTCGCTGTCGGGAGAAGGATTCAAGATACTTCTGGATCTGCTGGCGTCTTACGACAAACCTTTGCGACTAAAAGAACTTCCATTGTTATTTCGCAAGAGGAATGCAGGTGAGAGTAAACTCGATCTCTATGTCGAGATCGCTTTTGCAAGCATGATAATAAAAAAATCAATCGGACGGTTGGTTCCTCCGCGGTTCATTATGTTTTCCGTTGTTGGTGGAACCGGTGTACTGGTTCACCTCATGGTGCTCAAGCTGGCTCTTTCCTTTGGCATCACATTCATTCTGTCTCAGGCATTGGCGGCATTAGTTGCCATGACATCCAATTTTTGGCTCAATAATTCTATTACCTATCGCGACCAACGTTTACGTGGATGGAGGGTTGTGAGTGGTCTCCTATCCTTTTACGCCATTTGTTCCCTAGGCATCATTGGCAATGTCGGTGTTGCCCATGCTGTCTTCAGCCAGCAAAATCCGTGGTGGCTTTCTGGAATAATTGGTGCGGTGGTCGGGGCGGTCTGGAACTACGCAGCCTCGGCTTTCTATATATGGCGGAGCCGGTAGTACGTAAAGGTAGATCATGAAATTACTGCTCATCGAGGATGATCACGAGACAGCACTTTATCTGTCCAAGGGATTGCGTCAGGCGGGTCATGTCGTAGATGTTGTTGGAGATGGGCGCGACGGCCTGTTTCTAGCTTCAAGTGAAGTCTTCGATATCTTGATTGTTGACCGAAGACTTCCCACTATCGACGGCCTGAGCATCGTACAAACCCTGCGCGGTGCTGGTTCGACGGTTCCAATCCTTTTCCTGACAACTATGAGCAGCGTTGATGCCCGCGTCGAAGGTCTGGAAGCCGGTGGCGATGACTATCTCGTTAAGCCATTTGCATTTTCTGAATTGATGGCTCGTCTAAATGCTCTTTCCAGACGCCCACCTATCACGCATGACGATAGCTGTTTGCGAGTTGGGGTTCTGGAAATGGATTTTATCAGGCGTACAGTGAAGAGAAGTGGTCAAGTATTAGACCTTCAACCTTTGGAGTTTCGTTTACTGGAATACTTCCTGCGGCACGAGGGGCGTATCGTGACACGAACAATGCTGCTTGAACGGGTTTGGGAATTCCACTTCGATCCTAAGACAAAGGTCATTGAAGCCAATATCTCACGATTACGTGCCAAGCTGGATAAACCCTTTGATCGACCGCTGTTACACACCGCACGTGGAGCAGGTTACGTTCTGCGAGCTGATGGTGGTTCAAACTGATGTTAACATGGATAAAAGGTGCTTCCTTTCGCATTGTGGCTTTTCATATCATGCTTTTCTCATTGTTTCTTGCTGCTTTGTTGTCAGTAATCTACGTGAGAACATCGGCAGAATTTGTAGAAGAGCACCAAGAGCGTATCAGTGAAGAGGTCAGGCGTCTCAAAGCAATCCATCAAAAAGGTGGATTACCGGAACTGATCAAAACCATCGACTTGCAATCTCGCAGTAGTCGGCTGCACGGTCTCTTTTACGATCTCCGTGACAGCAGCCAACGCCAACTCGCCGGAAATCTTGAGTTACCCGTCTTCACACCAGGCTGGGGAGAGGCATCCTTTTACGATGAACCCAACGACATCGAGGAGAAAGACAAAACATCGCTCATCACCTGGGGCTTCAGGCTTGGAACCAACGAAACTGTCGTCGTAGCGGCAAATCACGAACGGGCTGACGACTTACTCGAGGTCATTTTCAATGCAGCGGCTATGATGGCTGGTCTAACACTTATCCTTGCCCTCGCCACTGGACTTTTTACCTCGAAAACAATTGTCCAGCGGGTCAACCTTATTAGCGATACCAGTCGTGCCATAATGAATGGTGACTTGACGCGTCGGGTTCCCCTACAGGGTTCAGGCGATGAGTTTGACCATCTTTCGGCTAACATAAATAAAATGCTTCAGCGCATTGAGGAACTCATGCAGACCGTGCGTCAAGTTTCAAATGATATCGCACACGATTTGCGCACACCATTGGGGCGTTTACGTCAAAACCTTGAACGTGCTCGTTTGGACGAACATACGGTCGAAAGTCTTCAACAGAGTATAGATGATGCAATCTCTGAAACAGACCAGATCATTGAAACATTCAACGCCTTGTTGAGCATAGGGCAGATTGAAGCGGGCAAACATCGCGAACGTTTTGCACAAACAAATTTAACAGATATCGTTCAGCGCATTTTCGATACCTATCAACCTGTTGCCCACAACAAACAGCAACAAATGATTGCAAGTATCGAACCTGGTATTCACATTCAAGGCGATCGTCTGCTGTTGTCACAGATGCTTGCCAACCTGATCGAGAATGCCATAAATCACTGCCCCGCAAAAACCCGCATCGAAGTGACGTTATTGTCCGGAAGTGAGGTAGCAACTTTAACGATTTCGGACAACGGGCCAGGAATCCCGAGTGGCGAGAGAGAAAAAGTCGTTCGCCCATTCTACCGCCTTGAAAAAAGCCGCACCACCCATGGCAGTGGCCTTGGTCTGGCATTGGTCAATGTGATTGCCAATCTTCACGGTATTCATTTGAACTTGTCTGACAGCGGTCCCGGCCTGACTGTCAAGTTGCGCATGACGACCTTGAAGACGCAAGAACCACCAGTTCCAGATGTAGGTTTGGAACGTACGACATGATCGGAACTACATCCAAAGTCGAGTCTCAAGAAACTTCCAGGCAAAACCATTACAGATTTTTTTTTGGTGGTCTCACCTCGGATAGCACCGCTGTCGTGATTATCAGTCTCGCGCTGACCGTAAGGATCTTAATTGCCTCATTCATGGGGTTGGGCGTAGACGAAAGCTATTCCGTGTCGGTGTCTCGCGTGCCAACTTGGAGTTTTGTTGATCATCCTCCACTGGGTTTTTTACTCGGACGGTGGGCTGCAGATCTTTTTGCAAGCGAGGCTGCGTTAGTGGTTCGAGCGCCATATTTGGTGCTATTCACGGGGGCAAGCTGGTTACTTTATCGGATTACGACATACCTGTTTTCCAAGCCCGCTGGCATCTGGGCTTTGGCGTGGTTATCGGTGGCTCCTTTTTTTCTGGTTTCGGCTGGTTCCTGGGCCGTTCCCGACGGGCCGCTCCTGTTCTTCTTATTGCTCGCTGTTTGGCTGATAGTACCGGTTTTTTTCGAAGAAAATCCAAACGCACCCAATAGGCGGTGGCTATTAGCCGGAGCTGCGTTTGGTTTGGCTTTGCTGTCAAAATACCACGCTATCCTGGCCGGTGTCGGGATAGTGGTATTTATGGCGACAATACCAACTGCAAGGATATGGTTTTTAAAACCGGCATTTTACGCCGCCATGTTTATAGCCCTCCTGATGTTTGCCCCTGTTATCATCTGGAATTCCCAACATGACTGGCAATCTTTCTCGTTTCATGCTGCGCGGGTAATTCCGCAAAACTACCATTCAATCGAGCACGCCCTCACCAATGTTACGATAATGTTGTTGGGACAAATGCTCTATCTACTTCCCGGTACATTTATCATTGGAATTTGGTGTTTGTTCACCGCAACGAAAGAACGCAACCATGATCCACGCCGCTGGTTTTGCGCGAGTTTAGCAATCCCAAGCATTTTAGCGTTCAACCTCTTAGCCCTATTCGCACATAAATCCTTACCGCACTGGTCGATGCCCGGATTTATATTTGTATTTCCATTGATTGGTTATTGGATTGTTCGGTACTGGCCGGGAAATTTAGTTTATAGGCTTTGCCAATTATACGTAACGACGGCTTGTCTCATAGCTATCCTGGCCATCGCAGGTGTAACTCACGTCCAAAGTGGTTTTCTAACCAGTTGGCTCTATGTCCAACCACCAGATTGGGACAACACTATTATGGCCCAGGATTGGAAAGATTTGCAGCGCCAGTTTGCCAAACGGGGATGGCTAAATGATCCCACCGTAGTCGTCGCAGCAAAGGATTGGGTGCAAGCCTCGAAAGTTGACTATGCTCTGGGCGGGCGCCTACCTGTCATCGTCCTGTCAAAAGACAAGCGTCACTTTGCCCATATCAACCCAAGACCTTTAGGAATTGATACGACACTATTCATAGTGGGGCTGGCTCGACTGGGACGTCGGCTTGAGACTGAACGCCAACTGACAAATCTTGTAACGCCGTATGGCTGCAAAATTTCGAGGCAACAACCAATCAAGCTCTACCGCGGCCTGCAACACTATCATGACTTGGTTGTTCTTAGGGGCCGGCAATGCACAGCACAAATTCAATAAAATGACCGAAAACACCTCGGTCAAATTTGATATTGAATAGTTACCTACTTGTATCCCTTGAAGCACATTTTGTGTGTCGGTAACTGGTTCCCTTTGGAGATGGAATTTCCGATCCAAGTTTTGGAAACCATGAGCATGCGCTGTTTTGGGTCACGGCTTCGCCAGGACGCAGCCCGTGGGAGAAAGGCTATGTGGAATCGTTCAATGCCCCTCTGCGTGACAAACTACTCAGCGGAGATATTTTCTTCTGCCACAAGGAAGCAACGATTATCTTCGAAGTGTGGCTTCATACCTCTACCAAACCTGCCCTTATTGATCGGTCCCAATTGAATATAAGTTCAATGTTGAGCACAGCGTCATGATGAATACCCAATGTTAGCAACGTATCGAGCCTCAACAGATGTAAAATCCGGTTCGTGGCACGTTTGGTAAAGACGGGTTTGAGATTGCCGAGATGCTTAGCAAACGGATCAGCGAGTCGACGACATTGTCGCACGAAAGCGAGCCAAAGCTATGACGAACAGCACAGAACCGATAAAGGCCATCAACAACAGATGAGGCCATACGATATCGAGACCCGCGCCACGATAGAGAACATCTTGAACAAAGCGGGTATAGTGGGTGGAAGGAGCCGTCTGCATGACGATTTGTAGCATGCGCGGCATGTTCTCCTGCGGAGAGGTTCCCCCCGACAGCATGATCATCACAATAAAGAACGGAATTGTCAGAAGTCCGAACTGCGGCATTGTTTTCGCAAAGGTCGATAGCGCAATCCCAAGTGCCGTCATTGCATAGAGATAAACTGCAGTGCCAAACAAGAATAACGTGATTGATCCTGAAATTTTGACGCCGATAACGCCTTTTACAATCACATACATTGACAAGGTGACTGCCAGAATAATAGCCAATCCGTTAGCCCATATCTTCGCCATCATGATCTCAAACGCTGTCACCGGCATGACGAGAAGGTGCTCGATCGTGCCGCGCTCGCGTTCACGGATCACAGCTGCCCCGGTTAAGATCATGGAGAGCAGCGTCACATTCGTGATAATCTGCATAACCGCCATGAACCAGCTTGATTCGAGATTGGGATTGAATTTCGTGCGAATATCCAACGTAACAGGTTGCACAACATTTGGGTTTCCTCGACTAGCGAATGCAGCAAGTTCGCGATCGAAAATGGCGCGAATGTAGGCTGCGCCATTACCAGCCAGTGTCATTGCTGTTGCATCGACCATGAGTTGCACGATGGGCTTGCGGCCGGCGAGTACTTCGGCTTGGAAATTTGGCGGGATATCGAGAACAAACACATATCGCCCGTCGTCCATAGCTGGATCTATTTCCTCAATGTCTATACGCGTCGGTGCCTTGAAATAAGGCTTCAGGAATGCATTGCGGATTGCGCGCGAAAGGTCTGAGTCGTCTTCATCGACAATAGCGATTGACGCGTCCTTTAGCTCCGTCTTGACATTGGTCGCGACCGTGTGAACAGCCACGATAAACACAAATCCAATCAGGAACAGCAACACCGGATCGCGCGCCAGGCTGTAGAGTTCCTTGATCCCCAACCGGAATATGTTCTCCAAGCTTTGCTGCATCATGCCTCCTGCTTTTTTAGGAACAACGCGGCCAGCGCCAAGAAGGCAAAACAGAACACTATCAGCCATAAGTAGTTCACATAGAGATCCACAAACCCCAGACCCTTGTTAAACACACCCGAAGAAATTTTTTGAAAGTAAAGCGCGGGAAAGATGTGACCGATAACGCGTGCCGGTCCTTCCAATGTCGACACCGGATACATCATCCCGGAGAAATTCAGTGTTGGGATCATGACGATAATGGCTGAACCAAAAATCGCGGCGATCTGACTGGAGACAAACGATGAGATCACCAGCCCAAGTGACGTAGCTGCAATCGCAAACAGAAGAGCACCTAATATGAGGGCTATGAAGTTTCCCGCAATGGGTACTTGAAAGACAATAACCATGACAGCGACAAGATTGAAAAAGCTCACCATTGCAATAAAGATATAAGGCAGTTGTTTACCCACCAGGAACTCTATCTTGCTCGCGGGAGCCGCATACAGATTGGTGATCGAGCCCATCTCCTTTTCCCTGACAACTCCGAGAGCTGTCAGCATCGTCGAGAACATGTACAGCAACAACATCAGCACACCTGGTGAAATAGCGTAGACACTCAAGAATGCCTGATTGTATCGAAACCGTATTGCAATATCGGCCGGATAAGGGGCTGGTACGCGTCCTGTTTCGCGCCGTAACAGCTCCGCAAGGTAGGTGCCAACAACACCCTGGATATAGCCTCGCGTGCTTTCCGCCTGAAACGTGTTCGCACCATCGATCCAAACCCCGATATCGGGACTTCTACCTTTAAGAAGGTCACGCCCGAAAGACGGCGGAACGACCAGGGCAAACCTGAGTTCACCATTTTGCAAACGCTTATCGAGCTCTTTGAACGATGAAATTTGCTGACGTTGCGCAAAATAACGGGAAGAGGAAAAGTTCTCCAGGAAGCTACGGCTCTCCATGGATCGGTCCTGGTCAAAGACCGCATACTGGAGGTTTTTGACGTCGAATGAAATACCCGTAGACATGGCGATTGCCAGAATGATCGGGCCCAATATTGCAAAGCCAATGCGGATCGGATCGCGCGCCAGTTCAACCGTTTCACGATGAGCGAATGCTCAAATCCTGCGCAAGTCGAACAGACGGTTGGGCCCCGCCGCTTGAAGCTCTCCGGCCTGCGATACCACAGATGATGACGTTTCCGCTGAAGCCTCAGAAGTCACCGTTTGTGCCGAAACATGATTTTCCCCATCCCCACCCACGCGCGCTGCATCCTCGAGGTAACCAATGAAGGCCTCTTCCAGAGTCTGTGAACCACGGGCTTTGCGCAATTCTTCGGCTGGTCCCATCGCCAGGATACGACCAGCGTGCATCAACGATACGCGATCACAACGCTCAGCCTCGTTGACGAAATGCGTCGAGACAAAAACCGTGACACCATCATCGCGCGACAGCTTGATAAGTGTCTCCCAGAACTGGTCACGCGCGATAGGATCAACACCTGAGGTGGGCTCGTCGAGAATAAGAATTTCTGGCCTGTGAATGAGAGCCACGGCAAGTTGTAAGCGCTGACGCACGCCCAGCGGCAGACCGCCGGGCAATTCATCAACAACGTCGTTAAGCCCAAAGCGCTCGATCATTTCCAAGACACGTCCAGCGACTTCAGGCTTTGGAATACGATAAAGCCTCGCGTGCAGATCGAGATTCTGACGCACGCTCAACTCGGAATAAAGCGAAAATGATTGAGACATGTAACCAACACGACGGCGCGTCTCGATATCCTTTGCATCAACCGGACGCCCAAACAGTTTCGCGCTACCCTCGCTTGGCGGCAATAGCCCGGTCAGCATCTTCATGGTGGTGCTTTTGCCGCAACCGTTGGAACCGAGAAAACCGAATATTTCACCACGTTCGATGGTTACATTGACATGATCGACAGCCGTGAAGTCGCCAAACCGCATAGTCAGACCGTTGGCTTCTATCGCCGGTGCGCTGTCATGAGACACGCGTGGCGGTAGCACGATCTTGCGATGCCCCTTGCGTTTCTCTTCTGGAAGCAGCGCAACAAACGCATCATCAAGCGTTTCCATGCCCGTTCGTGCTTTCAGCACCATCGCCGTTCCCGTCGCCAGCACTTTGCCGTCGTCCATGGCGATCAAATGGTCGAACTGCTCGGCTTCCTCCATATAGGCAGTCGCCGTGATGACGCTCATCGTAGGTCTATGGGCGCGAATTCGTCCTATCAGCTCCCAGAACTGCTTACGTGACAAAGGGTCAATGCCCGTTGTGGGCTCATCGAGGATGATAAGATCGGGATCGTGAATGAGCGAACAGCACAACGACAGCTTTTGCTTCATCCCACCCGATAGTTTTCCAGCCGGCCGGTCAGAAAACGCAGAAAGCCCGGTAGCAAACAGCAATTCATCAATACGAACCGCACGCTCTCTCTCCTGTTGGCCGAACAACCGTCCGAAGAAATCGACATTCTCGCGCACAGACAAAGTAGGATAAAGATTGCGGCCCAATCCTTGAGGCATATAGGCGATTTGCGTGCAAACATTTCGGCGATGAGCATTTTGCGTCATCTCTCCACCCAGGACGTGAACCCTTCCTGATTGGATTTTGCGTACGCCGGATATAAGACCCAGTAGCGTTGACTTGCCGACGCCGTCAGGGCCAATGACTCCGACCATCGTTGCCGTAGGAATATCTATTGAGATGTCATCCAGCGCCGTCACTTTGCCATAGCGGTGCGAGACCGAGGCAAGCCATGCAACATTGGCGGGCGTACTGGTCATTTTTTAGATTCTTCAATTTTCGGCAGGTTGACTCGTAAGTATTCCGGCCATTGTGCATCCGGTAAAACCTTGACATACGCGACACCTGTAACCCCTGTTTTGACTCTTCTCGCATAGCGTTTCAGGATATCTTCGCGGATACGAACCTTGATGCGGAACATAAGCTTTTCACGCTCGCTTTTTGTCTCCACATACTTCGGTGTGAACTGCGCGTCCGACGCGACGAACGATACACTGGCCGGAACGACATACTGTGGCGCTGCATCGGGAATAATCCTGGCCTCAGACCCCAGTTCCAGCGGTCCAGCATACTTAGTTGGTAAAAAGATAATCATGTAAACGTCGGTCAAATCGAGCAGTGTCAGCACCTTGCCACCAGCTCCCAGCACTTCTCCCGCCCGCGCTAGGAGATATTGGACGCGCCCAGCCCGTGGTGCCTTCAAAACACTGTCATCCAGGATCGCTTTTAGACGTTCAGCCCCGGCATGAGCCTGAACAATCGCCGCTTTTGCTCGCTCGATACCAGCATCAGCAGTTTTCACGCCGGCTTCGGCAGTCTGTTTCGCGGCACGCCTTTGGTCCACCAGTTCTTCGGGTGAGAACCCCTTTTCAGCTAGTTTGGTCGACCGCTCCAGTTCACGCGTGGCCAGCGCTAACTCACTACTCCGCTGAGCGAGAAGCGCAATGGCTTGATCTAGCTGCCGCTCGCTTTGCACAATTGCGGCAGTGGCCTCGCGCAATTGTGCTTCAACTTCTGATGTATCCATTCGAGCAAGGATCTGCCCCTCGCTCACCTGATCACCCTCTTTGACAAGAACCTCCTTGATCCGCCCGGGGTATTTGGTGGCGATATCAACGCGCTCTGCCTCAAGTCGGCCATTAGATTTGGCAAAGCCCGGCGGTGGATCAACTGTCCGAACAAGGACCCATGCGGCGTAACCGCCAATGCCGATGAGCACTGCAATTACCGCAACTGGCAGATATTTCCAGGGCATAAGTTGGTCGCCTTTCTAAGAAGCGAAGCTTGAAGGATCATTTCTATCATTGGTATACTAGAAAACTTCAGCGAGGTATTTGTTCCAAGTCTAGAGTAAGAATGTGTCCGCTCGAGCCATTGTAGAATACAAGAGCAAGCGGAACTATTTGTTATAACGAGGGCGGTTAGCTATTCCTGTAAGCTGGTAGGTCGTGAATGCCGCACCGTCAGTCGGGTTTGGCAGTGTTGATTACACGACACAACAATATGCTATCCCACTAAGAATCGCTCTCTTGCAAACAACGAATGCTGATGGTTCCCAGCAGATCACTCCCGACGAAGACTGTCGCTACTCTACGTCCCGAGATTTTTTATGAATGTGGTTTAGTCCGCGCGGGGCCACTTGTCCCAGGGAAACGGCTTTTGTTCTGTTGCGCAGGATTGAAATTCAGCAATGTCAGCCAGCCAAATAGCCAGCGACTTACCAAAGTTCACCAATA
>JAJRZC010000278.1 GCA_024275435.1 Alphaproteobacteria bacterium | reverse complement strand
GTGTGAATGGTCTTTTCGCCCAGTTCATCAAAAACCGTGTGCAGCAGGAAAACCCATAGTTTTCTATCTCGCTCTGTGTATGGCCCATCAACCTTCACAATGACGGTTTGAAGCGGCACAGGGACGGTTGCAGGATCATCGTTAGAGATAATCCACGGCGAGCCAGAAGGCTGAATGCCATCTAACTCCTGCTCGGAGAATAACCCTATATCTTGTGCCTGTGCTCGTCTCATCCACACATTGTAAGCTTTACCATCAAGGATACAAGGACAGAGTGCATTTTGACAACAATGTATCCCTGACGCGAAGATTTTACGCCTAATCTGTATCCCTGAAGGTGGGGCGCGAGGTTGCCTAATTTGTATCCCTAAACGCCTAATCTGTATCCCTGAAGGAGTAAATTTGCCTAATTTGTATCCTTTAATGCAAGTAACCCATTGTTCTATATAGGTAAAATAGGGGGGAACACCATCTTAGAACACAAGAACACACAGCGAAGCTGTGAATAAGAGAAGGAATCCGCCTAATGGCGGATACTCTTCAGCCTATAAGTTCGCCAAAGGCGAACAGGCTGGAAGAAGAAAGCTTGCACAACAAAAAGCAGGGGGATTTTCCCTGACCTGTTTCCGAACGCCATTCGCTGATTGATCCCTGATCCATGACAGAACGCTCATCAAGGACGCTTCGCGCCAGCAAGCTGGTAAATCCTTGACGGACAACCTGTCACGGCTCCTAACGGGATCAGCGAAGCGGCGACGGAAAGCAGGGGAAAAAGACCAGCTCCCTGACCAAAGGGAAGAACTTCGACCCCTCGCAGGGGTGTAAGGCAGATACAGGGGTTACTTGCGATACGGATTTTCATCTGTCATATCGCGCCATTTACGGCGTTTGAAATACGGCACAAGCCGCGCTTTAATTGGGTTTGCCATCGCATCCACGATGATGATCTGCCGCCATTTAGCCAACCCTCTTACCTTTTCAGGGCGAATAAGTGGCACACCCACATCGCTGATATTTTCGCCCTTGGCATTTTCAGAGATATTGGCGGCAGACTTTTGACCGCACATGTCAGAAACCATTTGCGCAACCTCTGGCTCACGGATCGAGAAAAATTGCTTGATCGTGCATAGCCCAGAAATCGCCTTGAAACCCGTTTGACCATAAAGTTCATCCGCCGCCAGTTGCGCGGCGGTTTGGGTGAATATCCACACGCGCAAGCCAGATTTTCGGAATTGTGCCATGAAGGGCAACAGATCTGGCAAATATCCAAGGCTTGGAGCTTCATCGACTAGGAGCGTCACGGAACGTGCCGCCCCTGGTCTACCGACTGCGATCCCAAAAACGCCCATGAGCATATTCATCCACGGCAGGGCAACGGATAATTGCCCCGAAGGCACAAGCAGGTAAACCGTGACATTCTCGCGCTTGAGGTCTGCGGCATCAAAGCCGTTTTTCTTGACGTGTTCGCCCAGAGGGGTGGACGGGGCGTAGCGTTTTGTTGCCAGTGCCGCCTTGGACGCAATGCCCTGCCATTGGGGTTGCGCGTTTTTGATAATGCCAAGAAACCTTTCCGCCTCATGCTCTAAGGCGGGGTGATGGTGGTCGATAATATCCCCGAGATACCATTCCAAGGCTTCGGGTGTATCGCGCACACGCTGATAGATAAACGGCAGATTGTGGAGGTCTTTTTCTTCATAGAGGATGGTTGCCGCGATTATCAGGGAGAGAAATTCCGCGCCTTCATCATTCCAATATGAGCCGCTTTCCTTGCGGTCTGTGACCATCAAATAATTAGCCAGAGCATCGCAATCAGATTTGAATCCTTCGTTTTCTGGCTCGATGATCGAAAGCGGGTTAAAGCCCGTGTCTGGATAATCCAACCCCGTGCCTTGCTCAAATGTGCTTTGAAATGGATTTAGAAGCACCACACGCCCGATTGTAGCCCTGTGGCGCATGGTAATGGCGGCAAGCTCGCCAGAAGGGTCTGTGACGATCACAGAGCCGTCTGTAAGCTCCATAAGGGCAGGAATGACCAATCCCGCAGACTTACCCCCGCCAGAGCCGCCTATGGTGATGATATGCCCTTCATCGTTGTGATAGAGATCACGCCCCCATGACCGACCGAGGAACAAGCCGCCCTTTTTGGTCAAGCCAGATTTTTTGAGTTGCCACGGACGCGCCCAATGCGCCGAGCCAAAGGCTTTGCCGCGCCAGAGTTGCCGCCAGCTTATGCGGGCGATCAGGCGGGCAATGATGATCCAAATCCCCGCGCCTATGGCGGCAGTGATTAGGATGGTTTCTGGCGGGTCAACCTGAATGGCGTTGTTGAGGGACAGCACAAACTTTGTCAGGGCGAAGGCGATCAGAGCTTTTGAGAGCCAGACGGACAGGCGGAAGGACAGCGCGATCAAGAGAGCTGCCAAAACCACATAAACGATTTGCGCATATCCCCGCCCTTCAAAGCGGAAAAAATCACGGAAATAAGAATCCCACAAACCGACATAGGGTCGCCACTGCCATTCCCAGTAAGTGGCTAAATCTTTTTGCCCGACATAAATCCAGATCAAGAACGCAACGCCGATGGGGATCATCAAGAAAACGATCTCAAGTATTATCTGCCAAGGTTTCTGTTCCATGTCTGGGCTTTCAAATTTTTGCGCAATCATTACCGAAGCTGGAGAAAATGGACAGGCGCAAAAATCTGAATTGGGCTTTTGGCGAGGGTCATTTCTTAACTTTGAGTTAATGGCTTTTTGTTAAGGTAGTGGACTGGGGTAGCCAGATGTGTATTTATTTACATAAATACTCTGGTTCAGGGAGGGTAACACCCCCCTAAAGACCCCCCAAGAAAGGAGCATTTCACCGCCATGGGACGACCCAAGCTTTCGCCCGAAGAACGCCGCGACTGTCAAACGACAGTCCTCTACACGATCCAAGAACGTGCAGAGCTGGAACGTCGCGCCCATGCTCTTGGCTTGAACTTGTCCGAGTATATTCGCCGCCGCACATTGGGCGTGCCGTTGCCGCCCCAATCTGCCGACCGCGAAACCCGCGACAAGCTGGCAACCTCGCTCTTGCGCATTGGTGTAAATCTGAACCAGATCACCAAGCACATGAACGCAGGGCGACATGCGCCGCCAGAGCTTCCCGCTCTTGTTGCCACCATCAACACGCATTTGAAAATTCTGACCCATGAACCCAGTCGAGATCACGCAGGGTAAATCCTTCAAGGGATTGTCCCAATACCTCTTGCAGGATGAAAACCGCGAGACAGCGGAGCGTGTCGGATGGGTGCAGACATTCAACCTTGTGGATGCTGACGGCGATCAGGCTTGGCGCCTAATGTTGGCAACTGCCAACAGTGCCAATGCCCTGAAAGAAGCCGCAGGCATCAAGAAGGGCAAAGCCGTGAAAAACACGGTTTACCATTATTCGATCAACTTCAATCCAGAGGATGAACTGACCCCTGATATCCAGCAACGTGCCGTTGCGGATTCCTTGAAGGTGTTGGGGCTGGACGATCATCAAGCCTTAGCGGTGGAGCATACCGACAAGGCACACAATCATATCCATGTGATGGTGAACCTGATTGATCCCACCAACGGCATGAGCGCGGCAAGCCCGCAAATGTGCGAAGATGGAAAAAAGCGATCCAAGCTTTCAAACTCACGGCGCAAATTATCGAAATGGGCGGCGAAGTTTGAGCGCGATAACGGGCTGAATATTACCGAGGGACGCTTGGCAAATGCCAACAAACGGGCGCAGGGTGAGCAGGTCAATGCACGGCGAAAAAAACGCAACGTGCATGAACAAGAAAAGACCGAGCCGACAGACAGGCGCAAAGATTTTTTGAAACGCCAGCACAATGACCGCGCCAAGGAAATCCAGTCCCGCACCATCGAGCTGAAGGAGCGAAGCGCGATAGAATGGGATGCGCTGAAGCAATCCTATTATGGTCAGAAGGATGCGATCAGGGGGCAAATGTCCCCTGCCCTGAAGGAGCGAGTTGCCGAGATAAAAACGCTGTTTAAACCCTATTGGGCGGATATGTTTAAGCGGCAGGATAAGGAGCTAAAAATCTTTGAAGCTGGCGACCGCACGGCCATAGGTAAGATATGGCATGCAACTGCCGTGTTCAAAGAACTAGCCCTCAATGGTAATTATCTTGGCGGGTTTGTTGCCGCGTTCTCAAAAGAGAACCGCCGCAACATCGTGTTGAAAAAACACGACCGAGAGCGCGAGGAAATGCGCTACAGATTACAGGCTCAAATTGATAAAGAGCTTTCCCGCATGAAGGCAGATTTTGAACGTCAGTTTAGCCGCGCCCGTGAAAAGTTCCTTGATAGATGCAGTGGCCTGAAATCGTCCCAAGATTCATCATGGGCAGAGATCAGGGAAGCATGGCAGGAATATAACAACGCTAGAGCCGCTGCCTTTACACAGGTTAAGACGAGGCAGGCAAACGTCTCTCGCAATTTAGATCAAGGCAGGGGGCGAGGACGCACCCCACAATAGCATTGTGGACAGATTACCCCCTGCCCTTCCCTGTTTGGGTGGTTTTGTGTAAACTGGTAAGAAAACAAGGAAAAGTCCACCAACTTACCCCCAGAAAGAACCGAGCAGAACCATGGAAATTCTATCATTAAATAAGGCGGCAAAGAGGGCAGGGGTTGCAAAGGCGACCCTCCTAGAAGCCCTTAATACTAACGATGTAAATAAGAAAATGAGTGCCGAGAAGAATTCGCGAGGGCATTGGGAAATTAGCGTTTCAGAGCTGGAACGAGTGTTTGGGTCTGACAGTTCTTACCAGTCGCGAAAACCAGTTGGATTACCAGATAAGAACCATCAAAAACCATCTAATTCCAGTGCTTTAGAGGTTGAAGTTAAAGCGTTGCGGGAGCAAATTGCCCGAATGGACGAAACAAGCGTTCGTGAGCGAGAGCAGGCAGGCGAACGGATTGAGGATTTACGCAATCAGCTAGAGCGTCAGAGCGGCGATCATAGGCAAGCACTGGCGGCGTTGACAGATCAACGCGAGAAAGCATCAGAACCGCAACGCAAAGGATTATGGGCGCGTTTGGTGGGAGGGTGATTGAATCGCTGCTACTAGCGCGAGGGCTTGGCTTCCTATTTCACGCCAAAAATGGAGCGGGCAAGAGATAACCCAAGCTGTGCAGCGAGCACAGGAGGAACTGCATTTCCTACCTGTGTAAATTGCCGAGCTGTTGATCCAACGAATGAGTAATCATCTGGGAATGTTTGTAACCGAGCGCATTCTCTGACACTAAGAGTCCTTGGTATCTCTGGATGTAAATGCGAGCGGCCACCGCCATTCGTCCCACCTGCTATAACCGTTTTTGATGGGCGGGACGGTGATAAGCGATCTACCCTTCCGAGCTGGTCACGCTGGCCATAATCCAATCGTGCATACCTTAGGACTGAACCGAGCTTGTGAGATCGTATTTCCGTATTTGGTGCCTTTCCCTGCTTCTGACGAAGCACAGAACCTGCTCCATATTGTATTTCGCTCGGTGTGGGAAAAATGATAGATCGATTGGTACGTGTGCCAACTACGAACAGGCGGTTTCTGTATTGGGGAACGTTGTAGTTAGCAGCATTGAGAACGGTGGGTGATTTCACCTCATAACCAGCACTCTCTAGGTCTTTGATAGCCGCTGAAAGTTGCTCTCCACCATCCAGATCACGCAGTCCCGGTACATTCTCGATCAGGAAACATGCTGGGCGGAAGTGTTTGATGATGGATACGTAATCAAACAGGAGGTTCCCGTTTTTTTCATGGTCAAATCCAACACGTTTGAAATTATTCCCAGCTTTAGAAAACCGTTGGTTGGAAGCGATAGAAAAAGGCTGACAAGGGGGGCCTCCTGCGAAAACGCCTTCGAAGTTAATGGGAATGATAGGTTCCAGTGCAGCAATGATCTCTGAGACCTTCGACACGTCACCAGACCCAGTGGGTGGGCCGAAAACTGTCCACTCAGGACGATTTTTTCTTAGCGTTTTGCAGAACAATTCGTTGAATTCAAACGCAGCCACATGCTCGAAGCCCGCAGCTTCAAAGCCAAGATCAATACCGCCGCACCCTGTAAAGAAGCTGACCATTGGTATATGGTGTTGGGAGCCTCTAAAATCCTCTAGAGGGCGTGGAACGCCACCCGACCATACTTGCTCATGTGAGCGTTCGTAGACCAGATCATCAAGGGTTTTTCCAAAGTGGGAAAGGGCGGCGGCAAGCTCTACCCGCTCCTTCTCTGCGAATGAAAAAATCTTATGTTGCTCCCGAAGCGATACAGACGCAGGGGTCTTTTTGATGGCGCTATGATGCATAACAATCTCCCTTAATTATCTCTCCCTTGGCTTTGGCATAAATGTAGCGGGCTTCCTTCTCGTTAAGGAAATCCTTTCTTGTCTCAATTTTGAGATGGCCATCGTAGAAACGGTGTATAGCTCTATGGCAAGTCGGGCAAACAGGCACTAAGTCGTCCAGCATTGTTCCTGTTCTTGAATCCACTCTTGTTCCAGATGAAAGCGGCAAGATGTGATGGAGGTCGAGAACGCGTTCTACCCATGGATACTTTTTCTTGGTGTCCATGCTGCAAGCATCACAAACGGTGGTCGGCCTGCGATCAAAGAAAAAATCGCGCAACTTCGAATTCCGTTCGATCACAATGTGGGTCTTCTTGACCTTGCTACCCTCAGAAAACCCACTCTCTAAAACGTCTGATAAGATGGTATTTTTGTAGTCAAAGAAATCATGCTCGCTGCCATCCTTAAACAGGGCTGCGAGCCTTTGAATTTCAAGATTACCATCTGCCTCACACGGCCCAGATATTGGTTGAATATCCTGAAAGATATTCATGGCATCTTCTTGGCTTAGCGACGTGATGATATTGCTGCCATCACTATGTAAATACGATATTTGAGAAATGAACTTTATGCTTTCACGGGCTTGCCGCAGATTTGCATTTCTTCCGATCTGTTCATACCCTGCGCGTTTGTGCATGAGGTTCAAAAATGCAGTGTCATCCTCTGCACCTGAAAAGCCGCTGTCGATATACGCACCAATCACCTCGTAAATTGGTGTGATTGGTACGTTTAGACCAGCAACCTTTGCCAGAAGGTATTTAAGCGCAAAGCAGAGTGGATGCCTAACAGCGTGACCGTCTGCGATCACACTCCAGCCAGTCAGTGCTGGCGACGGGTCTGTAGTCGCCTCAACCAAGAAATGAAGGTATTCATCGCAGGTCACGGCCCCTGATTGAGCCAGAATCTGCGCTACAGGTGTTGGAACAGATACACCGTCTTTTTCGCTAAACAACAGGCAGAGCTTGAAGATGCGTTTGTAGTTTCGCCATGCTGAATGGGTGTCTGGTGCTGAGAACGGCTGTCCAGTTTCACTACGAATCAAAATGGAGTTCTTTCCGCTCCATTGATGTGTTGTGACAAAACGGGATACCTCTCTCAGTACGTCGTACTGAAAATACCCCATGCGCCCTTGGTCCCAATTCCACATCAAGCTGTCTTTCTTGAAAAATGTTCCCAGCTGCCATTAGCGCACTGGTCTATCAGAAGGTAGTTAGCCTTTTTCACTTCTTGCAGTAACATAACTAAAGCTGCTCCATCATCTTTTCCCATGTTTAACCTGCCCATATTTCTTCTTTGTGAATCCCATAAATGCTTGCGCTACACCCTTCTTGAAGTCTGGTTTTCCTGTGCTTTCCCAATGCGCCCAGAACTGCTTTTTCACTTCGTCCATGTCCAGATAATAGCGGGTTTCTTGCGCCGCACGGTTTATGTCAGCATCGAGCAGGGCAGGGCGTCCTTTGTCCTTGGCTTCTTGGATGATGCGAGCATTACCCGCACTTTTTTTGATGAGCTTGTCCGTCTGAATCCGCTTTGGGGTTTTGGTGAGCTGGAAGATTATCTCATGATAGAAGCGACCCTTGCGGATGGGGGTGTACTCGACTGAAAATCCCGCACCGAGTGGGTCGTCATTGATCTGCTTTATGGCTGGATCGAGCACCCGCAGGCGAAAATTTTTCCATGTGGAATAGCTATCCTCTGGCACTTTGAGCCATGTGCGCAGCTCGTCGATTGTGACAGCACACCGCCCGTCACGGCGGTTGGTGAAACCCTCTAGGATTTCATATAGCGTTACTGCGTATTTACCCGACAGCTTGAGCAGAAAATGAACTCGCAAACGGGCAAAGCGCGTAGGTTGCTTTATGATAGGGATAAGTAGGGGCGGAAAGTTGAATGTGAGCGTTCCCATTTGCCGTGCTTTTTTTGAGATATTTGCACCGAACATGGAAGAAATACCTTGCTCAAAGCGACCATCCTCAAAGGTGGTTTCCCATTCAACCGTGGTTTTGGCGAGGCGTCTGGCACTATCCCAAAGCCATTTCGTGTCATGCTCGCCGCCCAGTTCGCGAAAGATCGAGTTGATCTCACGGATGGGTAGGGTGTGAATGGTCTTTTCGCCCAGTTCATCAAAAACCGTGTGCAGCAGGAAAACCCATAGTTTTCTATCTCGCTCTGTGTATGGCCCATCAACCTTCACAATGACGGTTTGAAGCGGCACAGGGACGGTTGC
>JAJRZC010000277.1 GCA_024275435.1 Alphaproteobacteria bacterium | reverse complement strand
GTCTGTCAGACCAAAGGTATTTCCAGCAAAATTGAGCAATAGGGCAAGCAACGAGAACGTCAGAGCCATAGCTGCATAAACAGTCAAAACGACTCTGGCCGAACGGCGCCTCTCACGTTCAATAAATTTGTCGCTGATTTGCAATTTTTTGCCTAACGCATGACACAATGGCTTAGAGCTGGAAATAACAACAAGGGGAAGTTCCGTTATCCTGATAGGATCCTCCCAACGCCTCGCTGATGCATTGGATTGTAACGCAGTCTTCTTGGTTAATGAAAGCTAAATTTCATAATTACTTAACCATGAGCCTCACGCGCAATTCGCCAGCTCCAACAGCTTTGTTTCAAGTAGCTGACGGTCCTGGGGAAAGTCTTCCAAAACCCACCATGTTTCAAATTGAGACAAAACCTTCCCGATGCTTGGTCCGGCTTTAAATCCACGTGCAATCAAGTCCGCGCCAGAAAAGGGAAGGCTCGGAGCAGACCAACGTTGAGGCAGCTCGTAAGCTTTTTTCCAAACCAGCTCACCATCTCCATCTCCATCTCCATCGCATGAGCGTGCCCATGTCAGCAGGCAGCGATCCAGATAGGCCCGCGTTCCAAGGCGATACAACATCTGACGCAGGCTTCTTTCATCGAGTTTGCTGATCGGTATGGTGAAATCTAGCTCATCAACATCAAGAGGAGTGGTAAACGAAAGTCGACGAGCCTGAGCGTTGGAAAGTTTGAGCTTAGAAGTGATTGCTAGGACATCCTGTTCTTGCTCGATGGTCAAAGCCGCAAGTCGCAATAAGTCATCAGGTTGCAAGGCAAGGCTTTCCTCAATTGAAACGAGGCGTTCAAACACATTGACTTTCGGGCGTGTTCCCAATGCCAGTTGCAAAATGTCGTTTTCATCCATGACACGAAGCGCTTGCACAGCACGCGGAGCCACAAGTAGGCGCAGGGTCTCAGCTTGGATGCGCTCTCCCGAGAGCCCTTCAATTCCAGATCTTTCAGCGATACAGGCAGAAAGCCCGATGGGGTCGATTTCGCCGCTGCCATAGCTGGCAAAAAAGCGGAAGAATCTCAAAATGCGTAGATAATCTTCTCGAATGCGCTCTTTCGCTTCACCAATGAACCGGATCTTTCGAGCAACAAGGTCTTTGTAGCCACCTAACGGATCAAACAGCTTTCCATCCCAATCGCAATAAAGGGCATTGATGCTGAAATCGCGCCGCCTGGCATCTTCAGTCCAATCAGTTTAAAAAGCGACCGTTGCACGTCGCCCATCTGTGGAAACATCTCGACGCAGTGTCGTGACTTCGAACGTCTTCTTTTGGCATACGAGTGTAACGGTTCCGTGTGAAATCCCCGTAGGATGAACACCCATACCGGCATCTTGCGCAAGCCTCATAACATCTTCCGGAAGAGCAGTAGTCGCAAAATCGATATCACTTGCAGGAAGATTCAAAAGAGCATTGCGCACGGCCCCCCCGACAATCCGTGCGCAAAAACCTTCAGTATTTAATGTTTGAAACACACATTGCGTCGCAGGTGATGTAAGCCACGGAGCTTTGACAATCACAGGTGCTGCATCAAGCTTATCATTGGCAAGAGGGCTCAAGTCACCAAGGCGGTTGTCCTGCCCGTTTGGACTATCGGTCTTCCTGGGCATCATCTGCGCCCTCTGATTTGTCTACCAAATTACCCGGGATGATTTTCCCATCTCTAAACACCGGTGGATGGTAAGCTTCTCCAGGCCGCCCGCTCGGAGGTGTCGCAAAGATGAACAAAGTCACAATTGCCAGCACACCACCAGTGAGCAGAAGCCAGACAATAGGAGCCTCTTCGAGTATCCTGGAAAGCGACTTGGATGGACCAGGGGATGTAAGATGGATATAGCCCACATATAAAATGGTCGGAAGAATCAAGAGCATCAGGTTTAAAAGGACGATGCGGATCATCGTAGAAATAGCCTTTCGTGCATGTTGACTAAAATTCCGGCCGTAGCCCCCCAGATGTAGCGCGTTTCATAAGGCAGAGCATAGTAATTTCGAGAAATGCCATTCCATGTGCGGGCATCTTTTCTGTGATTATCTGGGTTCATCAGATGAGTAAGAGGAACCTCAAAGCTTTCTTCCACTTCTGAGGTATTGGTTGAAATATCAACATTCGGGTCTAAAAGTGCAACCAGCGGCGCAATTAGAAAACCCGAACGTGTTTCATAGCAGTCGAGAAACCCCAAAGGCTCCACATAGTCGGCATGAATACCCAGTTCTTCGTGAGCCTCCCTCAAAGCTGCCGCACTGGCATCTTGGTCGCAATTGTCAATTTTCCCCCCGGGGAAAGAAATCTGACCCGGGTGGTTGGCCAACTGAGCCGTTCTTTGGGTAAACAGGATTGTAGGCCCCTCATGATGAAACATGATGGCAATCAGAACCGCAGCGGCGCGCAAGGGCTTTTCTCGACGAAGATCCTTTCGCATTCCTGGATTTAAGTCAAAGTCACTGGGAACATGAAGATTCAAGTGATTGACAGCCCCATGGGAACCGTCCGTCCCAAGAATCAGTTCTTGGTGTGCGCCAGTGAGCACTGGGTGCGCCGGAGGGTTTGGATCAAGACAAAATTTGAACTTTTCGCGAAGTTTATCTTTGTCCAACAGCCAATCCGGTTTGTCTCCTGTGTCCAACGGCTTGATATGCCGAGCTCCCATCACTATTTTTGCCCCGTTTCGTGTATAACCACGATTGCGGACTTTCGGTTCTCAGAGGTGCGAAACCTTGCGGTCTCAAACCATTCGTATTGATAACTCATATAGGATTGGTGCTGACACATGCAATTTCGAACACTCTTAACTTTGATTGTCAGTGCACTTGCGCTCATTGTAGTATCGGCTCCTGGGTCAGCCCGAAGTTTAACCGGTGACGCCGCAGCTTTTGCACGAACGCTCTCTCCAGCAGATCAGCGTGCCTTCGAAAGCTACATGTTGGCAAATATCATTCACCGTTCAAGTAAGAATGCATTTTGGAGAAAAGTTGCATCCGTACGTGCTAAGCGAAAAAAGCTGCGCAGGGCCGGTCATCCCATAACACGCAAGAACTATGTGAATGCGTTTCCGCCAAAGTACAAGGGGCCAAAGCTCTCCAAATCTTTGCAACGCCGATGGTCCGCATATCTGGCGAAGGTGAAGCGGAAAAAGGCACCAGGAACGCGCGATTCCCTCCCTGGAGTTAAGGATTTTCTCGCAAATGCAAGAAAATACTATGGTTTCAGCCCAGAGCGCATTCCTGAGCGCGAATTTAAAACACGCTACGCCCGCGAGGCTTTGAGCCATGGTCTTACCAAAGATCAGGTAGTCAGGGTTTATGCTCTGGAGACCGGCGGGTTTGGCACGGCAGACATGCAGGCGGGCATTCACCCAATATCAAAAAAAGGGAAGCCCATTTCGTCTGCTCTGGGGTACGCACAGTTGCTGACGGCAAACTCTATCGGTGAGCTGGTAAAACACGGCAGCAGCTTTATTGCGCGTTTAAAACGTCTCGCAAATGAGCCAGGACTAAACCCAAAACGACGGAAACATCTTTTATCAAAGGCAGAGTCTTTGCGAAAAATGCTCAGGCACGCACGTTCTGTTCCAAACCGTTGGTCCCGGCATGTGGCCATGGCACGCACAGGGCGCGGGCAGGGTATTCATGCTATCAATATTGATGGCGACATCGGACCGTGGCTCCAGGTGATAAAACTGAAGGGCATCAAGGATCTCGCCAAACGTAAGGGGCACCCCAACATACAAAGCCATAAGCTTGAGCTGATGAATCTTGCAGGCCCTTCAACTGGGCTCGAAATGATGACATCAGTCGGTTTATCTATGCCCACGGTGAATTTCTTTTCTCGGCGCGGCTATGAACGCAACTCCATCGTGAGGGGAAATACATCGCGCGAACTATTGGAAGCCTTGAAGAAGCGAATGGATATAAATTCCAAAAATAAAGGTGCCATTGAATTTGAGGAAGTGTTCGACGAAGTCATGGGCCGCAAACGCGCGTCCCGTTAAGGGGCACGAAAAGAACGAGGCCTCCGCAATCAACGTTTCATAAAAGCACCCGGTATATGGGGTCCTTTTGCCGTCGACGCCCACTCAAGGCAAGGCAGTTGCAACCAAAACCAACCCCCATGGAACACGTTCCAATGGAAAAAATCTCAGCCGTTAAAAAAATTAGCTATTTATTGCAGGGAAACGAAACTGTCACAAAAGGTGCATTGATAGTACAACGCTTTTTCTTATTGTAACGCGCCGTACGCTGCTTTTTGCGTGGCTTCTTTTTCTCAGCCACGTCATCATCTTTGGTAGCCTCGGCGTCTTTTTGATAGTCATCCACCTGATCCTGGGCCGATTTTTTCACAGTAGCATCAGGGCTGCTCTGCACGCGAGCAGTTTCGCTGGAGGAACCACCATCCTCACTTGTCATCTCGCGGCTTGCTATCCTAGCTTCGTTATCAGGAACGTCACGAAAAGGTTTTGTCGCTTGCTCGGAACGCGTTGCCGGTCTGGGCTTGGGAGGAACGATTGCAGCAGCCCGCACGGTCTTTGTCGGAGCGGCTGTATCTGCTTGCACCTTGGCAACTTTTTTCTTAGCAGTCTCTTTTTTGGGCGTACCGGACTTTTGAGCGATGATTGGCTTGTCAGCTTTCTGCTGCTCCCGGTCGCAGCGCTCCAGGCTCGCTGGTGCACGTTTCCAGTACATGGTTTTGGAGAACATTTTGTTTCCCATGTAGCCAAGAATGCGCAGTTTGTTGGCGCTAACTGGTTTGATTTCCAGGTCAAACCTTCGGCCACGCTCAGGACTGTAAATCCAACCACGGTCCCAGGTTCTTGAGTTAATCTTCCTCAAGTTACCGATAAGTTTTTTGCCGCAGCCTTTTTTGCTGTCTTTCTTTTTTCGTGCCCAAACCACATGCCCGCACAGCTTCTTGCCGCAGGGTTTGATTTCCACAGCGCCCCGTCCTGTATGGTCAAGCCACACACCAACAGGTGACAGTTTAGCAGCACTTGCAACATTGGCGCTCAGACTAAGCGCCAGAAGTGCTCCGACAGCATGAAATTGATAAGAAACTCGCACAGCTGGCCTCGTGGTGTTTGGGTGCAGTTTTCAAAAATGAACCTGCAATGGGGCCTCAGTTAGGTGGAAGTGGCGTTAAATCAGCATGTCTGTTTTAC
>JAJRZC010000276.1 GCA_024275435.1 Alphaproteobacteria bacterium | reverse complement strand
GGGCCTGACAGACGAACAAAAAGCTATCGGCTGGGCTTTTGAAAAGATGTGTGAAGACAGTCTATATTTTGCGGTTATCAAAGAACGATGGGTCGATGACGACAATTTCAATCGTGGTCCGGTAAATTTTTTCAAAGATGTTCCCGCACTTATGCGACCTATAATTATATCCCAAATCCGCAAGCGGATGAAAACGACAATTCACGCCCAAGGAATTGGTCGTCACAGCGATAAAGAAATTTCTCGACTAACTTATAAGTCTTTAAAATCCATTTCAGACTTACTCGGCGACAAACCTTTCCTATTTGGTGAAAAGCCATGTGGAGCAGACGCCACCGTCTTTTCTTTTGTCGCAGGAGCCCTCTGCACACGATTCGAAAGTGACACACGAGAAAACGCAGAAAAATTCGAAAATCTCAAAACTTATAACGATCGTTGCATGGTGCTTTGGTTTCCGGAATTCACGTCAACCGGATAAGTCATTTCTTTAAAGTAGAAGAATAATAAAGAAGGGAATAATTCCCAATGCAAGTCATGAATAATTCCCTGCTGCAAACAAATGCTAACGTAACAACAAACCCCAGATGAATTAGTTGCTCACCAACAAAGTTCAAGAGATATAAATTAAAAAAAATTACATAAAATAAACCGGCAAATATATTGTTTTCGTTTTTAACGTCACCACATAACAAGACGGATCAGACGCCGTAGTCGATCGCATTACGATGCGATTTTTTTTTAGTATCATTCGTATCTATCCGCTCAACTCCGGTTCTTCTGCTCCAATCTAAAAATTGGTTCTAACTGAGAGGAGACGTACATTATGTTGAAACTCTTGACTGTAACCACAGCCGCTTTTTTGCTGGCCACATCATCAGCATTCGCACTGACAATTACCAACAATAGCTCAAAAGAGCATACGGTCGGTATTGATCGAGGAGACAAGGAAGAGGTAATAAAGATCCCTGCCGGAAAGTCAGTAACTGTGAAAGATTGTGATAACGGCTGCGGTGTAACCGGTCCTTGGGATTATTCTAAATTTAAAAAGACCGGCGACAAAATCGCATTCAGCGGAAAGACTGAGATATATAAATAAGTCTCAGGTAAAAATAATAAAAACTCAATCAAACTGCCCACTTGGTTAGCCTAGCTTCCCAAGTGGCTTTCGCAATTAAAAAATACCGTGGAAACAGCAACAACCATTTCCACGGTAAATTAGCGTCACCTCATAATAAGCATTCAGACGATTCCTTTTTCAGCTTTTCGTCTCGCCATTACAGGTGGTTTCACAAGGCACTTCCTCACGTCCATCAATGGTACCTCTGAAAATTGAAAACTTCTCCTTAAAACACTTGTCTTTTTCTTTCACAATCCGCACAGCTAGGCCCTTCTCGCCAAGTTTTTGGCAAACAACCTTCATGCCCAATTCAGCAACCCGCCTGCCAGGCTTTGAGCGCGGTCCCGAAACAGAAACGCCTTCAGCTGCGTTAGCAGTTCGAATGAGTGAGCTAAAAACAGAAAACCCAGAATTGCTGCCGCGAATGTCCTCGTAGGGTATCCATTCCTGATTTGCCAGCACACCCTCGTTCGTGGAAACCTTGACCAGCATGTCTCCTGTTTTGTGACATGCGCCAACATCAACCCGTGTTCCCTGCCCCGTATTCAATGCCTGATATTCAATATCGCAAGACCAATTCTTTTTCCATAATTTCGATTGCGCCATGATGTGCGAAACCTCGGACAGGGGCACATCATGTTTATAGGCGAGATAAAGATTGTAAGCCGTGGGGATCGCCCCAAGAACCGGTATTCCAATGGCGATGACACGAACGAGGTTCTTCCATGTATTAAGGGCACTACCCGGCTTGGTTTTTGTCAGATCACTCGCCTCTTGCAAAAGCGTCTTGGCGTCTTTGTCACCCATGATTGTTGCCTCCTGAAATATCAATAATGCGCTGTGCCAATCCTTGACAGACAGAGCTCACGCTGTTCCTAACCACTCCATCGCACATAACTGATGCTCATTGAACAGATTTTGACCAAATAATTCATACGCCATTCATAAAGAGCCACCCAAGCGGACCATTTATCGGAGCAGAACAAGACTTAATCCTGTTCAGCACAATGAAACGAAGCATCTGTCGCATTTGCTGCTGGCCGCCAGCTCGGCTATTGAAAACCCATGAAAAAAACCATCAAAAGAAGAAAATCAGGCAATGACAGCTTGAAGACCATTCACGTGCGTGGCGCACGCGAACACAATCTCAAGAACATCGACCTAGAAATCCCCCGTGACTCCCTTGTTGTATTTACGGGTCTTTCGGGATCAGGAAAGTCTTCCCTGGCTTTCGACACCATCTACGCCGAGGGCCAGCGCCGTTATGTCGAAAGCCTTTCGGCCTACGCGCGCCAATTCCTGCAGATGATGCAAAAACCCGACGTGGATCACATCGACGGGCTTTCTCCCGCAATCTCCATTGAACAAAAAACCACGTCCAAGAACCCGCGTTCCACTGTCGGCACAGTCACCGAGATCTACGATTACCTGCGGTTATTGTTTGCGCGTGTCGGCGTTCCCCACTCGCCCGCAACCGGCCTGCCAATTGAAAGCCAGACCATCTCGCAAATGGTCGATCGCACCATGGAACTTGAGGAAGGCACCCGTCTCTATCTACTCGCCCCCATCGCGCGCGGCCGCAAAGGCGAATATCGCAAGGAACTCATCGATCTTCAAAAACGCGGCTTCCAGCGTGTCAAAATCGATGGTGAGTTCTATGAAATTCCAGACGCCCCCAAGCTAGACAAAAAATTCAACCATGACATAGACGTCGTTGTCGACAGGATCGTCATCCGGGGCGATATCAAGTCCCGTCTCGCCGATAGTTTTGAAACCGCACTTGAATTGTCGGACGGGTTGGCATTTGTCGAACTCGCCGACAAATCCCTTCCCAAAAAAAGTACAAAGGGCGTAAATAAAAACAAAAATGAAACCCATGAGCGCTTAGTCTTTTCAGCTCGCTTTGCCTGCCCCATCTCCGGCTTCACCATCGACGAAATTGAACCGCGACTGTTCTCCTTCAACGCCCCCGCCGGCGCTTGCCCCACATGCGACGGCCTTGGCACCGAGTTACAATTCGAACCAGACCTCGTCGTACCCGACCCGTCAAAAAGCCTTATCGACGGCGCACTTCAACCATGGGCCAAAACCGGCGCTTCCTCCCCCTACTATGAGCAAACACTCGAGTCCCTCGCAAAGCACTACCGCGTCAAGATGACGACACCCTGGGAACGCCTGCCCAAGCATGTCCAGCTCGCCCTTCTTTACGGCTCTGGTGACGAAGAGGTGACCTTCACCTACTGGGACGGCCATAATGATTATGAGAATGTAAAGCCTTTCGAAGGTGTCATTGGAAACATAGAGCGCCGCTGGCGCGAAACAGAAAGCGACTGGGTGCGCGAGGAACTCTCACGCTATCAAGGCTCACACGATTGCGAAGACTGCCAAGGCTATCGCCTCAAACCTCAGGCATTGGCAGTCAAGATCAACAATCTTCACATCGGTCAGGTGGGCGACATGTCCATCAAAAAAGCCGACATCTGGTTTAAAGAGTTACCATCCAAACTCACATCGAAACAAAACGAAATCGCAGCACGAATATTGAAGGAAATTTCAGAACGCTTGAAATTCCTCAACGATGTCGGTTTGGAATATCTCACTCTGTCGCGCAGCTCTGGAACACTATCAGGCGGAGAAAGCCAGCGCATTCGCCTCGCTTCCCAAATCGGCTCCGGCCTCACCGGCGTTCTGTATGTCCTCGATGAACCGTCAATCGGTCTCCATCAGCGCGACAATGACCGCCTTCTTGTAACCCTCAAACACCTGCGCGACCTGGGCAACACCGTCCTCGTTGTGGAGCACGATGAAGACGCAATCCTTTCAGCTGACTTTGTCGTCGACATCGGTCCGGGGGCCGGCATCCATGGTGGAGAAATCGTCGCCAAAGGGTCACCAGAAAACGTCATGGCAACAAAGGACAGCCTCACTGGCCAGTACTTGACCGGAGCGC
>JAJRZC010000275.1 GCA_024275435.1 Alphaproteobacteria bacterium | reverse complement strand
CAGCGGCGCCGTACCCCCGTCACTGATGTTCGAGATCGTGCGAGCACTCTCGCGAGCGCGTGAATCGAGAAATCCAAAAAAAAGACCGGACCTGCTTTCGCGCAGATCCGGTCAATATATGCAGCCTATAAGGGCATGGGAGGAAGCTGCAAATGGATAAGAGGTTTAGTGTCCTTTTCTTGAGCTAGCCGCCAGAATGGCCAGGGCGACAATACCCGCACCAATAGCAACAGCAGCTGGTCCGATCCGATTGCGCTTACGGCTCCGTTGCGTATGAGGATACGAACGTTGGCTATAGCGGCGATCAGCGCGACGCTCAGCCCGAGCCCAACGACGCTCCGCTCTTCGTTCTGCAGCCATACGTTGACGACGGTCTGCTTGCCTCATGGAGCGTCTGAAACGACGCCGGTCAGCGCGTCTTTCGGCGTTTGCCATGCGTCGTTCAGCACGCCTCTCGGCTCTCGTAAGACTTCGACGATCGGCACGTCTTTCAGCATTCGCCATACGACGTTGAGCTTTTCGAGTTGCTTTTGATTGGCGCTTGGTCTTTGCAGCAAGCTCTTTTTTCTTTGCTGCTCGGCGCTTTGCTTGTCTCTCAGCGCGGCTTGCAGCGTTATGGTTGATCCTGGCTGAATTTACGCCTTGAACATCCTGTTTGAGAGCGGCTCTTCCATGATTGTAAGCGCCACCTGCGTTTGCAGCTGTGGTCAGTGGCACCACGCTCAAAGAAACGATGGCGGCACCAATCATCAAGCTCGTAATTTTGATTTTGTTGGTCATGGCTGTGATCCCCTTCAGGCCGGATATTTTCTCCGGTCATTTGTTTCGAGCCCTTAACTGAGGCCCACACATCAAGCGTGTGATGTCGCCACTTAGCCATTTCCGCCCTGAACCCCCTCTGAAGGAACAGTTTAACTGACGTTCATGTAAGCAATTTAAGCTGGATCTTGCGCCCTTTCAGTGCGTAGAACCTCAAATCAGTATGCTGACAAAAAGAATTAAAAAGGTGCCTATTGGTATGAGTTCCGTCATCTGATACAGCCGAAAAAAACGAGAAGTGAGCCTTGCCCACGGCTCCAGATTTGATTGTTGAAACCAGTTGCGGCAAAAAAGCACCAATCTGAAGGTTCACAACCCGTTGTGGCGCAGACAATCACATGCTAGATCACGCCTGAAGCTCGTTACGAAGAATTGATCGCTTCGCGGTCGCAATCATCCCGAAACGGGTAAGTCTTTCCCATCGTGGGAGGCGAAGGCAGTTTATTAGGGACTGTCCGGAAGCCTTGCGCGGTGTATTCATGTCCGCATGGCCCTTACGGGCTTTAATCGTTTTTTACTCGCCCAATCGGGCAGATGAGAGCATACGACGTGGCAACAGCAGACTCTATCATGGCCAGCATGCCCGGCCGTTACGCCGGAGCACTTTTCGGGCTTGCCAATGAACAAGGCGAACTCGCCAAGGTAGAATCGGATCTCGATACATTCCAGGCCATTTATGAGGCCAGCGACGATTTTAAACGCCTGGTGAAGAGCCCGGTCTTTTCGTCTGATGAGCAACAAAAGGCCCTGCAAGCCGTCCTGAAAACCACAGACATTGGTGGCTTGGCTTCAAATTTCTTCTTGCTCATTGCAAAAAACCGACGCTTGTCTGCGGCCACAGATATTATCAAAGCATTCAAGGCTTTAAGCGCCGATGCTCGTGGTGAGATCACCGCCCAGGTAACCAGCGCAATTCCCTTGAGCGAGGCGCAAATTGCGAGCCTCAAGGAAACTCTAAAATCAGCCATTGGCAAAGATGTGGATCTCGACACAACCGTCGAACCCGAAATTCTAGGCGGACTTATTGTCAAGTTTGGAAGCCGTATGGTCGATTCATCTTTGAGAACCAAACTCAACAACATGAAAATGGGGCTCAAAACCAGCAGTTGAACTCTAAGGCGATCGGAGCAGGGGTGCCCCGGTAGCCAAAGTATTACCAACACGAAACACCCAATTCCACGCCCTCACAGCACTTCCTGTTAAAAGGTGTCATAAAGGGCAGCAACACGATGAAACAAAAGGACTTTCGATGGAAATCCGGGCCGCAGAGATCTCCTCGATTCTCAAAGATCAGATCAGTAATTTTGGCAAGGAGGCCGAGGTCTCCGAAATTGGCCAAGTCTTGTCAGTAGGCGACGGAATTGCCCGCGTTTACGGACTGGATCAGGTTCAGGCCGGTGAAATGGTCGAATTCCCCGGTGGAATTCGCGGAATGGCCTTAAACCTTGAAGCCGACAACGTCGGTGTCGTGATCTTTGGTGATGACCGCACCATTAAAGAAGGCGATACCGTCAAGCGTACCGGCGCCATTGTGGAAGTCCCCGTCGGGAAGGGACTTTTAGGTCGCGTCGTTGATGGTCTGGGTAACCCAATTGACGGAAAAGGGCCCATCCAATCTGATACCAATATGCGCGTGGACGTGAAAGCGCCGGGTATTCTCCCGCGAAAATCAGTTCACGAGCCCATGGCAACCGGCCTGAAAGCTGTCGATAGTCTGATCCCCGTTGGCCGTGGCCAGCGTGAGTTGATCATTGGTGACCGCCAAACTGGCAAAACCGCCATTATCCTCGACACGTTCCTCAATCAAAAATCCATCAACGAAAGCGATGACGAGCATACAAAGCTATACTGTGTGTACGTGGCAATCGGCCAAAAACGCTCCACCGTGGCGCAGTTCGTCAAGGTACTCGAAGAGCAAGGCGCACTGGAATATTCCATTGTCGTAGCCGCCACAGCTTCTGACCCCGCCCCGATGCAGTATCTCGCTCCGTTTACTGCTTGCACTATGGGCGAATATTTCCGCGACAATGGCATGCATGCTGTTATCGCCTATGACGATCTGTCCAAACAGGCCGTCGCTTATCGCCAAATGTCTCTGCTGCTTCGTCGTCCACCCGGTCGTGAAGCCTATCCCGGCGATGTGTTTTATCTCCATTCACGTCTGCTTGAGCGCTCAGCCAAACTCAACGAAGATCATGGCTCGGGTTCCTTGACCGCACTTCCTGTGATCGAAACTCAAGCAAACGACGTTTCCGCCTATATCCCCACCAACGTTATTTCTATCACCGACGGTCAGATCTTCCTTGAAACGGATCTTTTCTACCAGGGCATCCGCCCGGCGGTGAACGTCGGCCTGTCGGTGTCTCGCGTGGGTTCTTCAGCTCAAACCAAGGCGATGAAACAGGTTGCTGGCAAGATCAAGGGTGAGCTCGCACAATATCGCGAAATGGCCGCCTTTGCTCAGTTCGGTTCCGATCTAGACGCCGCAACTCAGGCCCTTCTTGGTCGCGGCGAGCGCCTAACAGAACTTCTGAAGCAGCCACAGTTTTCGCCATTAAAGATGGAAGAACAGGTCTGTGTGATTTTCGCTGGTACCCGTGGTTATCTCGATAATTTACCGGTGAGTGATATCAGCAGATACGAGAAAGAACTTCTTTTGGCGCTTCGTTCTGAACACTCAGCCATTCTCGAATCAATCAGCTCTAATCAGAAGCTGACGGATGAAAATGAAAAAGCCCTGGCAGACTTGCTGGAAACATTCACTAAGAATTTCGCGGCCTAAAGCCCTCCGCATTTAACGAACGGCCGGTCACACGGTCTGAAATATCGGATTAGGATGCTCAAGTGGCGAACCTAAAGGAACTAAAAAATCGCATCGCATCCGTCACCGCGACGCGTAAGATCACCAAGGCGATGCAAATGGTCGCCGCTGCAAAGCTGCGCCGTGCGCAGGAAGCAGCCACGGCCGCGCGTCCCTACGCCGAACGTATGGACAAGGTCTTGGGTAATTTGGCCAGCAGCATTGCTGATCCCAAAGGTGCATCGAAATATCTTGTTGGCACCGGCAAGGACGATACGCACCTGCTCATCGTCATGACATCAGAGCGTGGTCTTTGCGGCGGCTTTAATTCAAGCATTGCCAAAATAGCCCGCACACGTGCACAGCAATTGCTATCCGATGGCAAGACCGTAAAGATTTTAACCGTCGGTCGCAAAGGCGCTGATGCACTCAGGCGTGAATTCGGCGAATTGTTCATTGACGAAATTGGATTCAAGGGCATCAAGCGCTTGAACTTCTCTCATGCTGAAGGCGTGGCCAATATGATCACGACAATGTTTGAGGAAGGTGGCTTTGATGTCGCAACGATTTTCTTTGCACAATTTCAGTCGGTGATTTCTCAGGTACCAACAGAACTCCAGTTGATCCCAGCAAAGATCAAAGAAAACGCCCAAGACAAAAAACAAGACGACGGCGCCGCTTACGAGTACGAGCCAGACGAAGGCATCGTTCTCGACTATCTTCTAAAACGTAATATCGGAACCCAGATTTTCCGGGGACTTTTGGAAAACGCTGCCTCCGAGCAGGGTGCGCGTATGTCGGCAATGGACAATGCAACACGCAACGCCGGTGAGATGATCGATAAGTTGACGATCACCTATAACCGTCAACGCCAGGCAAATATCACCAAAGAACTTATTGAGATTATTTCGGGCGCCGAAGCGCTTTGAACCGAATGTGAAGAACGAGGAACCGGTAATGGCAGACAAAAATGTTGGTCGCATCTCTCAGGTAACAGGCGCGGTTGTCGACGTACAATTCGACGATACTTTGCCCGAAATCCTGAGCGCCCTGGAAACACAAAACCAAGGCAACCGGTTGGTGCTGGAAGTTGCCCAGCATTTGGGTGAAAAAACCGTGCGCACAATCGCCATGGACTCCACCGAAGGCTTGGTCCGAGGGCAGGCAGTAACAGATACCGGAACACCAATCTCGGTTCCTGTTGGTGAAGGCACACTCGGGCGTATTATGAACGTCATCGGTGAACCAGTAGACGAAGCCGGTCCCATTAAAACCGATGCCGTTGCGCCAATTCACGCCAGTGCACCCGCGCTCGCTGACCAGTCAACCGAAGCTGAAATCCTTGTGACAGGTATCAAGTGCGTTGACCTTCTCGCACCCTACGCCAAAGGCGGAAAAATTGGCCTGTTCGGTGGTGCCGGTGTTGGCAAAACCGTTCTGATCATGGAACTCATCAACAACATCGCCAAAACACACGGTGGTTACTCGGTGTTTGCCGGCGTCGGTGAGCGTACTCGCGAAGGAAACGATCTTTATTGGGAAATGATCGAGTCCAAGGTCAACAAGGACCCCAAGGAAAACAACGGTTCCGCCGAAGGCTCCAAGTGCTCGCTCGTTTATGGACAGATGAACGAGCCTCCAGGTGCCCGCGCCCGTGTCGCTTTGTCCGGTCTGACAGTTGCCGAAGATTTCCGCGATAAAGGCCAGGACGTACTGTTCTTCGTCGACAATATCTTCCGTTTCACACAGGCAGGTTCTGAAGTGTCCGCGCTGTTGGGACGTATTCCTTCTGCTGTGGGTTATCAGCCAACGCTTGGTACCGATATGGGCACCATGCAAGAGCGCATCACCTCGACGAACAAAGGGTCCATCACTTCTGTGCAGGCGGTCTACGTGCCAGCCGACGATTTGACCGACCCTGCGCCGGCTTCCACCTTCGCACATTTGGACGCCACGACGGTTCTCTCGCGCTCCATCGCCGAAAAAGGCATCTATCCAGCCGTTGACCCACTCGATTCCACCTCGCGCATGCTCGACCCGCGCATCGTTGGTGAAGAGCACTACGCCGTGGCTCGTCAAGTGCAGGAAATTCTCCAACGCTACAAGGCGCTGCAAGACATCATCGCCATTCTCGGCATGGATGAGCTGTCGGAAGAAGACAAGCTGGCTGTTGCCCGCGCCCGCAAGATCGAACGTTTCCTCTCACAACCGTTCGACGTCGCCGAGGTGTTCACCGGTTCACCTGGTGTCCAGGTACCATTAGCCGATACCATCAAGGACTTTAAGGGGTTGTGTAACGGCGACTATGATCACCTTCCAGAGCAGGCCTTCTACATGGTCGGCACCATCGACGAAGCAATCGCCAAGGCTGAAAAAATGGCCGAAGCGGCATAATCAAGTAACCCTCTTAGCTCGGGCGCCTAGCCATTTTTTTCGGTGCCCGAAACCAAGTTTCAGCAGGAATTCGACGCAATGGCAGGAACCTTTAAATTCGAACTCGTCACTCCCGAAAGCATTATGCTTTCCATGGATGTCGAGCAGGTCCTTGTCCCTGGTTCCGAAGGGGACTTCACAGTTTTTGAGGGTCACGCGCCGGTAATCACAACACTTCGCCCCGGTGTCATTCACGTCACCTCATCTGAGGGCATAAAGGGTATTTTTGTCCACTCTGGCTTTGCCGAAGTTACATCCGAAAGCCTGATAGTTCTCGCCGAACGCGCATTTATGACCGACGAGATTGACCCGCGCCAACTCAAGAGTGACCTCGACGCCGCTGAAAAAGCACTCGAAGAAGGCGGCGACGATGAAGCTCTAAGGCACATTTACCGTGCCATCGAAGAACTGAAAGCGCTTCGCGGCGAGGCCGCGTAAAATCATTTCCTGAAACTGTCTTTGGTCATGCTGAGGTTCTAGGCAGCTGGCCTGCGTACGCTCTAAAGCTACACTGGTTCAATGAATTGCCGGAATTCGTCCAAAACGGTTTCATATAGTTTTCGCTTGAACGGTACCACCACATCCACAAGCTCTGAAACAGGTGCCCATCGCCAGGCATCGAACTCTGTCTTGACGCCGTCCCTCGCCCCAATATCGAATTCGCTGTCTTCTCCAAGAAACCGCATCGCGAACCAAATCTGCTTTTGTCCCCGAAAGCGCCCACCCCAGATTTTCCCAATCAGCTCCTCGGGAAGATCATAAGTCAGCCAATCGCGGGATTTTCCAAGAATTTCAACGCGCCCATCCCGAATCCCTGTTTCCTCAAAAAGCTCACGGCGGGCAGCGGCTTTTGGTGTTTCATCTCCATCAATGCCACCTTGCGGCATCTGCCACCAGTGCCCGTCGCTATAGTCACGAGCACCGGACTCACCAAACTTGGCCCGGTCAATGCGACGACCAATCCACACTCTGTTTTGGCGGTCTAGCAACATGATCCCGACACACGGACGGTATCCTAATTCTTTTCCCATCTTCGAAATCCTGCGCCAATAGATTTTTCCCGCTACCCAGGTTCGGGAATGCCTAGCCCCTCGATCAATACGAGTGTCCAGGAATACATGTGATCCGTCACCATCAAAACAAAAGCCCCGTGGCATCACACCGCGGAGCTTTTGAGATATTGTCATACCGGAATTCTTTTCAAAGCCGGCCTCTGCCAATTAATTTATTTGTTCTTTTCATCAGCAGATTTGTCTTTTTTCTCGCTCTTGCGAGGTTGGACGGGTTGCGTGGCCGGTAGCTTTGAAATATTGCCGCGCAGCAGATTAAGCGCATATTGAAGCTGCGTATCCTTGGCCGCATCTTCTGGAACATAGGCTGAAGATCCCGACTCTTCTTTGTTTGTCGTATCATTCTTCAAGTGACCGCGAAGACCAGCTTCACCACGAGTCTTAATCTTCTTCATCTTGGCCTTGAGATCTTCAGGCAGCTCTTGTTCCACCAGGATGTCAGGATCAATACCCTTGGCCTGGATCGAGCGGTTCGACGGGGTGTAGTAACGAGCCGTCGTGAGACGAATAGCCGATCCGTTGGAACCCAGAGGAATGATTGTTTGAACAGAACCCTTTCCAAACGAACGCGTTCCCACCAGCGTTGCACGCTTATGATCTTGCAGCGCGCCGGCAACAATTTCAGAAGCCGAAGCAGAGCCGCCGTTAATCAGAACAACGATTTTACTGCCATCGGTAATGTCTCCAGGCCGCGCTTGGTTGCGTTGGGTTTCAGCTTCGTCGCGACCTTTCGTTAGAACAATCGCACCGCGCTCCAGGAAGTCATCCGTTACCGCAACAGCCTGATCCAGAAGCCCCCCAGGGTTGTTGCGCAGGTCAATGATAAACCCTTTGAGTTTGTCTTTGCCGATTTCTTTTTTCAAGCGTTCAACCGCCCGAACCAAATTGGCGTGTGTCTGCTCATTGAAAGTGGTGACTTTAACATAGGCAACATCATCTTCAGCCCGAGATTTAACCGCATTAATCCGGATAATGTCTCGAACGATTGTGATTTCAACGGGCTCTTCATGATCCTTGCGCACAATGGTGAGGTTGATTGGTGTCTTAACCGGGCCCCTCATTTTTTTTACCGCTTCGTTAAGCGATAAACCGACAATGGATTCGCCATCAAGATGCGTGATGAGGTCATTGGCCATCACGCCTGCCTTTTGTGCTGGAGTGCCATCAATCGGTGAAACAACCTTCACGACACCTTTTTCCATCGTCACTTCAATTCCAAGCCCACCGAACTCTCCACGAGTTTGCACCTGCATATCTTTAAAGTGCTCGGCAGAAAGGTAAGCCGAATGAGGGTCCAATGAGGTCAACATGCCGTTGATCGCCGACTCGATAAGTTTTTTGTCCTCGGGTTTTTCCACATAGTCCGCGCGCACACGTTCAAGAATGTCACCAAACAGATCGAGCTGCCGGTAAAGATCACTAGAAGCCGTCGATGTCGCAGAATAGGTGCGAGAGACGTTAAGAACTGTGGTCGCGGCGGCAAGACCCGCCATTAAGAGGAATGTCCAGAATGCGAAGTCGGTTTTGCGCATTATCCTTGCACCTTTCGAGAGCCGGAGACCCACCACGGGTCAGGATTAAAGGGCCGGCCATTTTTGCGAAACTCTACGTAGAGCACGGGTCCCTTTTGTGGAGCCGTACGTTTGCCGGGGGCCAGGGAATGCCGCATGGTCCCAACCGGTGAACCAGCTAAAACAAAATCACCAGGTCGTACATCTATTTGTGATAGACCCGCCAGGAGAATATGATATCCGCCACCGGCATTAATGATCAAGAGTTGACCATAACTGCGAAATTCGCCCGCATAAACAACCCAACCATCACACGGTGAGGTAATTTGGGCAGAAGGCCGAGTTTGCAGAACAATTCCCTTGGAAGAAGCCCCATATTTCGTTTTATCGCCATAAGATAGCACCTGTTTACCCGATGTCGGCAAAAGAAGTTTACCTTTCGACTCCCGAAATGGAATGGCCGGGGTAAGCCTTCCAGGGCTTGCGTTGGAAAAACTGGAAGATGATGGAGCCAGAATGGCAACTTGAGGCCCAGCAGACCCAGGCGATCCGGTTCCGCCCGCAGGCACGTTTCCTTCGGGACTAAGCACCCCGCCGGGAGCCGGACTTCCTCCAACACCACCTGTTTTTTGTCCATTGGGAACTACAGATGACGGAGTTGACGGTGTATTTTCCAATTCCGCATTGTGCCGGCCTAGTGCTGTTTTCTCTTTAACTTTCTGATCGAGGCGAGCAATTAACTCATTGAGTCCACTAACCTTTTTTGAAATCTCCACAGCCGCGAGACGCACTTCCGCAAGCTCCCCCTGGCGCTCGGAAAGCGACTTCTTTTTTTCGCTCATCAAGCCAGCCAACCGCGTCTGTGCTTCGTTCAGACGTTTTGACTCGGCGCGCAATTGTTCGCCCTCATTACGGATATCACTCATGACCCGAACCAGTTCATCCAAGCGAGAGGTGAGTTCAAGTGCCTGAGATTTCAATCCTGGAAAAGCAGAAGCCAGCAGCATAGCGCTGCGAACCATCGACAGGGCATCTTTTCGCTGTGTGATCATCACTGGCGGAGGGTTGCGCCCCATCCGTTGTAAAGATCCAAGCAGTGAAAGGATCTGCTCATGGCGCTGTTCCAAAGAGCCGCGCACCAGCTGCTCTTGAGCTTCCAGGCCACTTAGACGGCCCTCAATTGAGGTCATCCGGGCTTCGCTTTCTTGAATTCTGGCCGCGGTTTCCAACAGCCGGGAGTTAATCCGCTCACGTTCTTTTTTGAGCCGAACCACATCCATTTCCAGGGTTTTAGCCCGATCCCGCTTGCTTTTCAGGTCCCCTTCAGTGGCGCTCAGCCGTTCTCTTGCTTTTTCCGGGCTGAGTTCCTGGGCCATGCTGGTGCCCTGACCCACAAGAATAAAGGCAGTAAAGAGCCCCAGAGCAGAAAAATCCAACAGTCTCAAAGCGGGTAGCCTCTATATGAAACGCGCGGTTACACGGAAGAATGACATTCTAGAACCTAAAAAAATCTAAAATGAGTTTGGCGACACGAGGTTTTCAGCCCTAATCAGCAAGTTTGCAATGTCGCCAAAAGTCAATGAAGTCAAAGGAAAATACGCAATTTATGACGCGATGCAATTGCCAAACTGCTCCCATCGGGCCAATCTGTGCAAAAGATCAATGAAATTGATGATGGATATCGTCCGACAATAACCCAACAAGGGCTTCGACGCATGAATCTGGTGCTTTTCTACCTTTCGATACTAGCAGCCATCGCAGTACTTTTCGTTCTCATTGCCGGTCTTTACTCGATGATGACAAACAAGAGCGCGAATCTGTCCCAAAAGCTTATGCGCTGGCGCGTAGGGCTACAGTTCATGGCCCTAATCGTCATCATGGGCTTTATTTACGTAACGGGCTAGGGAGCCAGTGCACACGTCACATTGACCCGGAAGACTAAAAGTAACGGATACACAACTCAATTATGGTCAAGCTGAATAAAATTTATACTCGCACAGGCGATGACGGCACAACCGGTTTGGGAACCGGGCAAAGAGTTGAAAAGTTTCATAACCGCATCGCGGCTTTCGGCACTGTTGATGAAGTCAACGCCTTAATCGGGGTTGCACGGTTGCATACATCACAGGCCTTTCCCCAAATCGATGACATGCTCAATCGGGTCCAAAATGACCTCTTTGATTTGGGCGCTGATTTGTGTGTGCCCGAAACCGACGAACCTCCAAGCTATGAGCCGTTGCGCATAGCAACAGTCCAGGTGGACCGGCTAGAAGCCGAGATTGATGAACTCAACACGCATTTGGAACCTTTGAAGTCTTTCATCCTGCCAGGTGGTTCCCCCGCCGCTGCGTATCTGCATTTAGCTCGCACAGTCTGCCGCAGAGCAGAGCGGATAATGACCGAGCTTGCTGATCAACCAAATGAGAGAGTAAGTGAAGCTGCGCTACAATACATCAATAGATTGTCAGACTTTCTTTTCGTAGCCGGACGTTTCGTGAATGATTCTGGCAAAAGCGACGTGTTGTGGGTGCCTGGAAAAAATCGTTAAGTGCAACCAGACATCCAAGAACGATGGCTCAATCGATTGTTCCAAAGTGCCATATGACCCAATCAGGCCCGCTTGAGGAGAAGCACCTTTGTTTATCCCGATATATGACGACAACAAATTAAAGTCGATTGAGTTCCAGTACATGACGATCGCAATCATCGCGGTAAACGTCATGGTATATATTATGTTTCCAAGCACCACCGACGCTGGGATCATCGCAAGCTTTGCTTTGGTTCCAGGCGAACTCCTGTCATCTTTAGGGCTGGCCTTACCCACATCCCCCGGAACAGGTACGCTTTCAGTTCCCGAGAGCTACACCCTGCTATCCTATATGTTTTTTCATGCTGATCCTTTGCATCTGATCGGCAACATGCTCTTCCTGTGGGTCTTTGGCGATAACGTCGAGGACGCCATCGGCCATTTCAAGTTCCTCTTCTTCTACCTTTTGTGTGGCGTCTTCGCCGGCATGGTTCACATCCTTATGGTAACGCAATCGGGTATAGTTGGTGATTCGGCAATTCCCCTGATAGGCGCAAGCGGAGCTGTTTCCGGAGTGGTCGCCGCCTACCTGATGCTCCATCCAAAAGTACGACTTTGGGTTCTGGCACTGCCAATTTTCCCCCTACGTGTCTCTGCTGCTTTCGCGTTGGGTTTATGGATAATTTATCAGTTCGTCATGGCATGGACAGCCACAGGCAGCCCCATTGCTTGGTGGGCACATATTGGTGGTCTTTTTGCAGGTGCCGTACTCATTCTTGTTATGCGCCGTCCTGGCGTAAAGCTATTCGAATAGTAGGGGCAATTCCCTCCGTTTCGCGCACAAAAACCCTTGGAAGGTCTTCATCCCTTTGGCACCTTTATCTTTAACCAATCTGATGCCAGGTGCACGCGGTCCTTGCCCCTTCGCGATAAGAATAAGTATCCAGAAATGAATATGTTCCCTCAAGGCCCAGGACCGCCCTCAACGAGCGGATTGACTAACAATTTACGCCCTCTTAGGGTGTCGTTTCGCAGATGCGAAGGTTTTCGAGAAGGCATGACCATATCGACACCCTCGCGCAACCGGAGCCAAGCTTCCAGGTAAGTCTCGGCTCTAATAAGACAAGTTGCGAGTTGGGATCATTCCAGCAAGCTAATAATAATAACAAAGGCCACATCTCAAGGTCCTCTTTGAATATCGAAAATTTCCGGAGCATGGCAAGTCGATGAAAATTTTGGTGCCGGTCAAACGCGTCGTGGATTTCAATGTCAAAATACGCGTTAAGGCTGACAACTCGGGTGTTGAACTGGCAAACGTGAAACACTCCATGAACCCTTTCGACGAAATTGCCGTCGAAGAAGCTGTTAAAATGAAGGAACGCGGAGAGGCCAGTGAGATTGTTGCGCTTTCCATCGGTCCCGCAAAATCACAAGATACAATTCGGACAGCTCTTGCCATTGGAGCTGATCGCGCGATTTTCATCGAGACCGATCAGATCGTGGAGCCACTTGCCGTCGCGAAACTGATTAAAGCTGTCGCCGAAGCAGAAAATCCAGACATGATCATCCTCGGCAAGCAGGCCATCGATGATGATTCAAATCAAACAGGCCAGATGCTTGCCGCTCTGCTTGGCTGGCCACAAGGCACGTTTGCGTCAAAGCTGGTCGTTGCAGATGGATCTGCCATTGTGACCCGTGAAGTAGACGGTGGTCTGGAAACAATCAAGCTCACGTTGCCGGCTATTGTAACCACGGATCTTCGCTTGAACGAACCACGATACCCCTCACTTCCCAATATCATGAAAGCAAAGAAGAAGCCGCTAGAAACAAAAACACCGGCCGATTTTGGTGTCGATATTACGCCGCGACTTGAAGTATTAAAAACCGCGGAACCACCAAAGCGAGATGCGGGCATTATCGTAGAGACCGTTTCCGAGCTTGTTGACAAATTGAAGAATGAGGCGGGAGTAATCTAATGGCTATTCTGGTAATTGCCGAACATGACAACATAAACCTGAACCCCGCCACCGGAAAAGCCGTCATGGCCGCAAAGGACATGGGCGGTGATATTCACGTTCTCGTGGCTGGCGAAGGATGCGCACCTGTGGGTGAAGCAGCGGCAAAACTCGAAGGTGTTTCCAAGGTATTGGTCGCCCAGGCGCCCCACTTAAAAGATCGCCTCGCAGAAGAAATGCAGGCTCTTATCGTGCCACAGATGTCTAGCTATGATGCTCTTGTTGCTCCCGCCACCGCCATGGGTAAGAACGTCCTGCCACGCATTGCAGCCGCCCTTGATGTTATGCAGGTTTCAGACATCATAAAAGTCGTCTCCAATGATACCTTTGAGCGCCCGGTTTATGCTGGCAACGCCATCCAGACGGTAAAATCTAGCGAAGCAAAAAAAGTCATCACCATTCGCACTTCCGCCTTTCAAGGTGTCGAGGAAACCGGTTCAGCCGAAATCGCCAACATAGATGCGCCGGACGCAGTTGGAAAATCGACGTTCGAAAGTGCTGAACTGACCAAGTCTGATCGCCCGGAACTCGCTTCGGCCAATGTCATTATCTCCGGTGGTCGCGGCATGCAGTCAGGTGAAAACTTCGAAAAACTGATCGAACCGGTCGCTGATGTTCTAGGAGCAGCAGTGGGCGCAAGCCGTGCGGCCGTGGACTCGGGTTTTGTGCCCAACGACATGCAGGTGGGCCAGACAGGAAAGGTTGTGGCCCCGGATCTTTATATTGCCGTTGGCATTTCAGGTGCTATCCAGCATCTCGCTGGCATGAAGGATTCAAAAGTTATCGTTGCAATCAACAAGGATGCCGAGGCCCCCATATTCCAGGTTGCCGATTACGGTCTCGTTGCAGACTTGTTCACAGCCTTGCCAGAACTGAAAACCGAGCTGGAAAAGGCTAGAGGTTAAGCACGAAGCACAATAACCTAGCTTGAGCTTTCAAAGATACCGGCGTGTAAGCTACTTTAGGCTCAGACTAACAAAACGCGTAAAACAAGAACGTCGCTGCCAAGTGACGAAATGAAACAAAAAACACGTCAATGACGATTAAGAGGAACGCGATGCAAACGATCAAAACGGTCGGCATTATTGGCGCCGGTCAAATGGGGAGCGGCATCGCACATGTTACCGCGCTGGCAGGCTATGATGTCTTTTTAAACGATCTCTCCGAAGATCAATTCAAAGCTGCCATGGCCAAGGTCGACAAAAACATGGCGCGGCAGGTTGCAAAGGGGCAAATCAAGGAAGCCGATAAAAAGTCTGCTCTCAAGCGTATCTGCTTCGCAAATTCCTACGATGTTTTTAAAGACTGCCAACTCGTCATTGAAGCGGCAACAGAAGAAGAGGAAATCAAGCGCAAGATCTTCATCGACCTTTGCGCAGCGCTCAATAAGGACGCTATCGTAGCCTCTAACACCTCTTCCATTTCCATTACCCGAATGGCAGCAGCCACGGATCGTCCCGAACGATTTATCGGCATGCACTTCATGAACCCGGTACCGATGATGGTTCTGGTGGAACTCATTCGCGGAATAGCCACCGAAGACGAAACCTTCGTAAAATCGAAAGAGTTTATCGAAAGTCTGGGAAAATCAACGGCCGTTTCCGAGGACTTTCCCGCATTTATCGTCAACCGCATCCTTTTGCCGATGATCAACGAAGCCGTCTACACACTCTATGAAGGCGTCGGAACCGTTGAATCCATCGATAAAGCCATGAAACTTGGCGCCAACCACCCCATGGGCCCACTTGAACTTGCCGATTTTATCGGCCTGGATACATGTCTTGCGGTGATGCAAGTGCTTTACGAGGGACTGGCAGACTCGAAATACCGTCCCTGTCCACTGCTGGTGAAATACGTCGAGGCTGGATGGCTGGGTCGAAAAACCGAACGCGGTTTCTATGATTACCGTGGCGACGTACCTATCCCCACAAGGTAAGAGTCTAAGAGACTATTCTCCAACCGACCACTTCGCTTAACAACTGGCAGGGCGTAGAGATATCTACATAAGATCCCCTGCCGCCTTTCCCAAATTTCTCAAAACAGATGACGCCTAAACGCTGAACGATATATTGTTCTGGTGAGCCTAACGCAGCAGCAAGTTCATCCTCGCTCAAAAAACCTCATTTCAAAAGTTCTTCCCACCCCTCTTATTTCTGTCAGCAACGCTCGATTTTTCTATGCTTGTTGGCAACCTTATATACATTTCAAAGATAATGTGTCGCCGTAACAATTTGAAATAACCCATTGATTCATATTAAAAATGCTATCCTTTCGTCTTAATTTTGTCTTCTGAAGAACACATCCGTACGGCTCAACTCGAACCCGGCGGTTACCATCGGTAACTGATTGGGGGAGGTGCTTCGAATTTTTAGCGGAATGTCTTGCAGGGCACGCAAGAGCCGCAGTTTCTGGGAGCGCCAAAATGAAAAGAACGACGATTACCACTCTGATAACAGCCGTTTCGCTGTGCATATCAGGTTCTGCTATGGCGGCAGACAAAGGAGGCAGACCTTACGTTCCTGCTCCGCAAGAAGCGGTAGAGGATTATCAACCCCATGCGCCCATCTGGCATGGCCTTTATTGGGGAGCAAGCCTCGGTTATGGATGGGGAGAATCGGAGCACAACTACGATCGAAACGACAACCATGGCATCGCCGAACAGGATCTTGAAGGAGGCGTGGGAAGCCTCACACTGGGCTACAATCATGTTGTAACTCAAGGACTGCTGATTGGTGTTGAGGGCGATATTGGTGTCATGGACCTAAACGCCGATGACAAAGAAATCTTCGATGGTCATATCTGGAAAAGCCAATTTGGCCCTCTTTGGGGAACCATTCGCGGTCGCGTCGGGGTTGTGTGGAACAATACTTTGATCTACGGCACCGGTGGCTGGGCTTTCATGGATGTTGACGAAGTGGGTATTGGTGACGCCGCTGGCCAAACAGCGCAAAATAGGAGTTTCCGTTCAGGTTGGGTTGTCGGTGGTGGCGTCGAGCAAACCTTGTGGACCGGTGTGACAGGAAAGATTGAATATCTTCATATGGACTTCGGCCGTTATGACGGGCTGAGTGAAAACCGGGAGACATTCTACTTTGACAACTCCGTCGACATCATTCGCACAGGTCTGAACTTCAAATTCTAATTCGTTTTACAAAAGATCAACCAAAATAAAATTGGGCGGAGCGGCAAGCGTCGTTTCGTCCATTTTCTTTATGACCGCGACGATTTCCACGGATCATATCTTGTCTCTCAAGCAGAAATGAACGGAATGCTTGGGTCACCAGTTTCTATGCTGTAGCTATCTGATTGAAAGACCGCAACATAGAGCATGCGACACAAACCAGGAGAGCAGGGTATGGCCAAATTTCAAAAGGTGGTGGTTGTAACCGGCGCTGGAAGTGGTATCGGCCGTGCCGTGGCCCTCGCAATGGCTGGCGATGGTTTTCGCGTTGCCTTGGCCGGCCGACGGTTAAAGGAGCTGGAGAAAACCCGAGAACTCACCGGAAAGAGCGCCGAAGAAGTCCTCGTCCACGTCACCGATGTCACAGATTCCTTGGCGGTAAAAACGCTGTTCCAGGAGGTCAAACAATCTTTTGGTCGTGTAGATGTCTTGTTCAACAATGCCGGCCTCAGTGCGTCTTCAGTTCCGCTGGAAGACCTGGACCGGGAAGAGTGGCGCAAGGTGGTCGACACAAACCTCACCGGCACGTTCTATTGCTGTCAGGAAGCCATCAAAGTCATGAAGAGCCAGGAACCGCGAGGCGGAAGGATCATCAACAACGGTTCGGTCTCAGCTTTGACACCTCGCCCTTTTTCAGCCCCCTATACGGCAACAAAGCACGCTCTGACCGGCCTCACGAAGTCTTTGGCTCTTGATGGACGAGAGCACGACATCGCCTGTTCGCAGATCGATATTGGAAACGCTGAAACAGAGTTTACGCAGCCCATGGCCGAAGGTATTCGCCAAGCTGATGGTTCAACAAAAGTGGAGGAGCGAATGAATGTGGCCCATGTTGCCTCCGCCGTGCTTTTTATGGCCAATCTGCCTTTGGATGCCAATGTTCTGTTCATGACCATCAAGGCAACAAAAATGCCACTGGAAGGTCGCGGCTAACAAGGCCTAGCGCGTTGAAAAGTTAAACTTCATCTTTATTACGGCCGCATGTGTAATCGAACCTTCCGGAAAGGGCGGGAACGGAGCCGCTCGATCAATTGACTTTAACGCAGCCCGGTCCAAGCGCTTCGAACCGGAACTTTTTAAGATTTCACGTGACAGCAACTCCCCACTTGGGTCCACCTTAAATCGAACAACGGCTGTCCCCTTTTGGCGTGTGCTCGGGTTGATGACGAACTTGCGAATTCGCGTTGAGATCTTTCCAAAGTGACGATCGCGTTTGGTCGTATCGCCACCTTGCTGCTTGCCCGTAGAAGCTATTTTCTGCTCAACAACAATTTGCTCAGCTTGTGCAATCTGTGCAACCTCTTCAGGTTTCACAGGCTCTACCACCTCTTGTAGAACTTCGCTTTCATCCACCGGCTCGGCCTTGGCGGAAATGACTTGGTCGATCTCCTGCTCTTCGACAGGCTCCACAACTTCAGCAGCTTCGATCGCTTCTTGCGGGTCCTCATCAACGGCCTGGACTGTTTCAATGTCAGTTCCCAAGCTCGCAACGCCCTCAATGACAATGGAAGAATCAATCAACAGCTGGTCATCACCTTCGCCATCATAAAACGATATCTGACGCTCCGTGCCCTGGTAGTCTGCAACGAACGCAACAGCGAGTGCTGCGTGAGCTCCCACAGACAACAAGAAGGCTATGAATTTCAAAAAAGGCATGTCAGACCGTTGCATTGTTTCGAAGTCTATTTTCTCGATGCCGGTGCATCAAACACCTGCGCGCCTTGCCCCGTATTCGGTTGTGAAAGTAGTGAAATTCTTTGATAGCCGCTTTCGCCGACCTTTCCCAAAAGCTCCATGACTTCGCCATATGGCCGGGACTTATCAGCCCGAACGTAGACAATAGTATCGCCTTCTCTCGCTCGCAACCTGGAAAGTGTGTACACCAAAGCGCCTGGCGTCACCTGTTCCTTGCGCAAAAATAGCCCTCCATCAGCTTGCAACGAAACAATGATCGGCTTTTTGGGACGTGTCAGCTTGGCAGCAGAATTATTCGGCAGATCAACAGGAACGCCGGCCACCATCAGCGGTGCCGCCACCATGAAGATGATGAGCAAAACCAACATCACATCAACAAATGGTGTGATGTTAATCTCAGCAATTGGCTGATAAGCGTCATCATCATCAAAATCATCGCCGCCACCGGAAGGTTTAACCGACATTGCCATCAGCTTGCCCCTCCTGCCTTGTTTTGACTAAACCCGGATCGTGCCAGCTTTTTCGCAATAACCGAAATTGCCGCCCCCATACCTTCAGAACGTTTGCCCATCATCACAGCAAACTGATTGTAGGCGATAACCGCAGGGATCGCAGCTGCCAGCCCCAGAGCCGTGGCAAACAAGGCTTCCGCAATGCCCGGAGCCACAACGGCAAGACTTGTATCCTTGGCTCTGGCAATAGAAGTAAAGCTGTTCATGATACCCCACACGGTTCCAAACAAGCCGATAAAGGGAGCAGCAGATCCAACAGTCGCAAGAAATGGCAGGCCGCCTTCGATGCGTTTCAGTTCACGCTTAAGCCGGCCTCGCATGGCCCGCTCGAATCGCATCCGCATATCGTTCTGGTCCTCGTCAGCAGCAGCACCCTCTCTAGCTTCAGAAACCACCGCAGCATTCACAGCTTGAGCAATCTTCGAGCGCTCTTTGCCGTTAAAACCGCCTTGATCAGCCACAGCTTCCAGCTCCCGCATGTCCCGTCCCAGGCCAACCATGCGAAGTATTTTTTCAAAAATGATGGCCCAGCATACGATGGATGCCAGAACCAATCCCGCAATCACCGCCTGCACAACAGGGTCGGCATTCATGACAAGGCCCCAGATCGAAAGATCATGTGCGGCCGCGTTGCCAATCGTCTCGTTCACGCAGATACCTCGAATTTAAAATTTACTTGGAGAGTGAAATTTTTCCAATGTGAGAGACTTCAAGTCTGGAATAACACTGGTCAATAACTCCGTCTTCATGTCGGCATTCCTTGGCATCGTTCACCAGCAGGCTACCCACTTCCGAACACTTGATGCCATTGAGAGCAAATAATTTCACCTGTTTTTTGGATTTGGCCCGCAGCGGCGCCATTTCAGCAAAAAACCTTTTTCCTATAACCCCATCTGTACGGAACAAGATGAGATCTAAGATCAAGGTCTTTATAGGTTTTTGTGTCTTGTTAGCCAAAACGAAATAGGCTCGACAACCACCCTTCACTTCCTCAAGCTTGTTGAGCTGAATAGACACAACAGTTCCCGTGGCATCTTTCGCCGGGCTTGTGGTTTCAGATTGAGCTGTAGTCGCTCCTGCTGCCTCTTGAGAATGAGCCTGCATCGATGAAAAAATCGCAAGAGCAAAACTCGCCACGAAAACTGAAAAGGCTATGAAAAGCCATTGGTGGTGAGATATTCTCTCCTCACGCACTCCAGCCCCAATACGACGCTTACGAACCGCTAGTCTAGTCAAACGAACCTCCAAATCACTCGCTTCAAGTCGTCACGCATTACACTAATAAGCAAAACTGGGGCCACCCGATGCCATGTATCGGCAATTCAGGCTTGCGTATCGAAATGACCAGCTCTTGAAATCCACCAAACTCATTATCGATAAAAGTACATAACTAAGTACAGCGCATTGGGAAAAGTTCCCGATCTTTGATGCCCTTAGGCCACACGCTTCAAGTGTAATAACGTAACGGGAACAAGTCCTACAGAACTAACATTGACGACATTGTGTCAACAGTGACATCTCTGAAACACAAATGGCCACACGTTCTTTTATTATGAGACAGCCGGTCACGAATAAGAATCAGTAATGAATATGCGTTCTCATGGGGGAATAACAGTAATGACAATGACTTGGAGATTGGCGCTGGCAGTGGCCGCAATCGGGGGGGCTCCGTTTGCTGTTTTGGCTCAAGATGCCGATGCCCCAGCTACAGACGCTCCGCCAGCGGCAGCTGTGGACACAGAAACATTGGTCGAAGATGAAAGTGCCGACGTCGAGCTTCCACCAGTTGAAGTTGTTCAAAAGCCAAAAAGCACGGCAGCGGCGCGCGCCAAGAAAAAGGCTGTGCCCGTCTCTCCCGTCGGCTCTTCCACGTCCTCGGGATCGGCGACAGCCTCTGCAACAGCCTCAACCGGAGCGCCGGCTGCAGGTGGCACGAGTGGTGAATACGAGGGTGCCCTTATTGATGCCTCCAAGATTCCAACAACAGCTCACACCACAACGGCCGCCGATTTTGCCAAATACGGCAATCCCGAGCCGCAGCAGGTTCTCCAGCAAAGCGTTCCCGGCCTGATCATCAATGATGCAGCCGGCTCAACCTTCCGTTCTCAGATCGAGTATCGCGGCTATTCCGTCGGCTCGCTCACCGGGTTTCCGCAAGGATTTGCCGTCTATCAAAATGGTGCCCGTATTAACGAAGTATTTGGTGATACCGTCTTCTTCGACGTTATTCCTTCCAACGCCATCAGTGATATTTCCTTGGTCACCGGTAATCCCGTCTACGGTCTCAACGCCGTCGGTGGTGGTATTTCCATTCTTATGAAGGACGGTTTCAACTATCAAGGCACCGAAATCGATATCATGGGCGGCTCCAACAGTCGTCGCCAGATTTCTCTCCAGCACGGTGCCATGTTCGGCAATGCCTCCACATATGTTGCTTACGAAAAGATTCTCGACGACGGTTATCGTGATTTTTCCGAAGTCAGCATCGATCGCTTTTATGGCGATATCGGTCTTCGTGGTTCCGCAGTTGAAATGCACTTCAACTTAACCATGGCCCAAAGCTCGGCGGGTGTGGTGGCAGCTTCCCCAGTTGAACTGTTGGCGGTGGATCGTGGATTGACATTCACGTCACCTCAAACAACGGATATTGAACTGGTGATGCCGCAGGTCAATGCGTCTATCAAAGCAACAGACACACTCACATTTTCCGGTTTGGCCTATTACCGCAGATTCCGCTCCGATCTCGTCGATGGCAATATGCTCGAAGGCGACGATTGCGGAGACGTCGCCCAACAGGCCGTTGATGATGGTTTGTTCCCCAATGTTGCAGCCGCTCTGAACGGACTAGATCCCGATGCGGTGCGTTCAGAAGAGCTTGAGGACGGTCAACTGGCAGCTCTCGAAGACGTCAATGGCAACCCCATCCTTGGTGATGATGTTGGTGAGCCCATTGGTGTGATCGACAGAATTTCTCAAAGGGCTGAAAGCTGGGGCGTCACCTTGCAGGCAGTTGAAAAGGCCAAGCTCTTTGGTTTTGTAAACCAGTTCCTCGTGGGCGTCAGTTATGACCGCGGTTCGGTTCGCTACAAGACAACCTCTGAAATCGGTCAGATTGGCAACAAGTTCGTGGTCAATGGCTCAGGTATCACCATTAGTGAGCCGGATGATTTTGCACCCCGTGATGTCGATGTCACCACCGAGTATGTCGGCGTCTATCTCTCTAATACCGTCGAGCTGACAAACGAACTCGCCTTAACTTTTGGTGGCCGCTACAATTACGCGATGGTTGATCTTGTCGATGTCAATGGCAACTTCCCCGACATCACAAGCAATCACACCTTCGAGGCTTTCAACCCCAACATTGGCGCCACCTATGAGTTCAATAAAGGTTTGATCGTCTATGGCAGTTATGCGGAATCCAACCGCGCCCCAACACCTGGCGAACTGGCCTGTGCCAATCCGGATAACCCATGTCCCGTCGAGAGCTTCCTCACGGATGACCCTCCTCTTGATCAGGTTGAGACCGAGACCTTTGAGGCCGGTGTGAAAGGTACTCTCGTTTCCGCAGATGGCGATCAGCGTTTCCAGTATAATGTTGGTTGGTTCCGCTCCTTGAACACCAACGACATTCTGTTCACGTCATCAAACACAACCGGTCGCGGGTTCTTCCTGAACGCGGGTGACACCCTTCGCCAGGGAATCGAAGTCGGGCTCAAGTATCACACCGGGCCTTGGGAATTTTATGGAAACTATGCCTATGTTCGCGCCACATTTGAAACGCCGAACGAGTTTAGTTCTCCTTCCAACCCTGCGGCTGTTCCCTGTGCCGGCGATCCTGACGCTGGTTGCGTAAACGTGGTTGCTGGTGACAGGCTTCCAGGTATACCCGAGCATCGCTTTAAAGCTGGCGTGTTCTATGATGTGACACACGCGTGGACTGTTGGCGCAACACTTGTCGCAGCTTCCGATCAGTTCTACCTGGGCGATGAAGGAAACGACACGACGCCGCTTCCTGGCTACACCCGCATTGATTTGCACACATCATACAAACTCAACAAAAATGTCGAGTTTTATGCCTTCGCCAACAATGTCTTCGATCGTGAGTACGGCCTGTTTGGCACGTTCTTCGAAGCAGAACAGGCAAGCGAAGTCGTGGCAGATGGTGGCGTAGCACCAATCACGTCCTTTACGAACCCGCGAACCATTCTTCCCGCACCACCTGTTTCGGTCTATGGTGGCGTAAAGGTGAAGTTCTAATTCCCGACAAAAAACTCAGAACAATAAAAAAGGCCGCTCTTCTCCCGGGCGGCCTTTTTTGTGGCAGAAATTACTCACGCAATTTTTCTCTTCATCCACCACCAGATCCATCTGTAAATCTCAAACAGCAGGTCTATGAGGTCATGGCGGTGCCTTGCAAGAATAGGAGTGCAGGCTCGTCTCAGCGAGGCCGTGAATCAAAGAATCGAAAAAAATGAACCAGCCCCACGCCACCCAGCACCGTAGGTGAAAGTCGAACGCGAGATGTCCGAGAACGGCCGAGCTCTTACCAGCGAGCGCGTGAATCGAAGAACCAAAAAAGAACGCTGCCCGTCGACTACCATCAACGCAAGAGATACTCGAACGCTGGGTGTCTGAGATCGTGCGATCGACCAGCGAGCGCGTGAATCGAAGAACCAAAAAAAAGAGGCACGGCGCCGAAACATTTTGCTTCTTCGCCGCGCCGAAAGCACCGTGATACGCAAAAACCAAATTCACAGCACTTGCCGACCATATGAATCTATAAATCTTTCTGATGTTTAAACATTTTGGGATTTAGGTTCGGGAAACTTGTCGCAGCAACAGCAATTTCAAATACCAATGACGTCAAAAAAATTTTTCTGAAAGGCTTGGGATATTGAACTCTTATGAGGAGGTGAAACGGGCCACATCGACCGCAAATTTTAAAAAAGCAGGGCGCACAGGCTGTTGCCTTGACAGCTAACCCAGCAGTCGTGATCTGGGCTAAAGAAAAAGGTGCAGGTGAGAGAAAAATCCTCGAACCCAAAACCGCGCGATAGGTTGGTGGGCGGCGTCGCGTAAAGAAAATGGTGCGGGTGAGAGGAGAAACCTCGAACCCGAACCCGCGCGATGGGTTGGTGGGCGGCGTCGCGCAAACAAATATGGTGCCGCTTGCGTGACTTGAACACGCGACCTACGCATTACGAATGCGTTGCTCTACCAACTGAGCTAAAGCGGCGAAGCTTCAAAAGCTATAAAATCGACGAAATACTCCCTGGACAGCCATATTGCAAGCTACAGATCATTTCCACAACAACACATAAGCTGAAGGATCAAAAAACCCAGCAATTCATTTCCATGTCTCATGAACCAAAAAGTTAGATCCCAACCCAAATTTCAATAGAGCTACAAAGCACCCCAACAGCAAAAGCTCCACCCTCAGGTCGGAGTTCTACGACGATAAGGGTTCGCCGTTGGCCGGCGCTCATCAATCTCAAAGACAGCATCTGGTCCAGGATCATCGGGCGCGTGTGGCGAAACAAAAATCTCCGGCTCCTTCAGTTTGTCACCTGTTTCCACCTGTGCCTGACCTTTTCCATGGGGCTTGCTTTTTTGCTTTTGCTGGCGACCCTTTCCTTTGGTCTTTTGATATTTTTGGGGGGATTTCTCAGCAGACGCGTCCGTGCCTCCTTCCACTTTGGTGGTTGCTGAAGTACCTGATTGTTGTTTTGACTTTCGTGAAGATGACACAGCCTTACGGGTTTTTATCAAATCTGCCTCAGTCCCCGTATTCAAATCTTTTCGTGCCGATTCCCTTACAGGCTCTCTCCGTCGGTCATGGTCCTTGTCCTTACGTTCTTCAAATTCATGTTTCTCAGGTTGGGAAGAGGTAACTTCTTCCACCCCACGATGGCTAAGCTGTTCTTCATCCGCTTTGAGTGCTTCTTCGAAGCGCTCGGCCTTCACCCGCAATTCTTCGTCATTATTTTCTTCTTCATCAGGAGCAACTTTGTTTTGGACCTTTGAAGATTTAGCTTCAATTATCTCAGCGTCTCTTTCAGTTTCCTCGCTGGCAGCAAGAATTTCTGATGGTGCACCCAGAGCCACCAGTTCCTCCAATTTATTCGCCAGGATCTGTTCGGAATTTGCATCAAGCGATTCAACCGGGACACGCCACTGGAAGGCATCCAAAGCACCACTGACAGGTGAAACCGGTGCCCAGTGCTCCGACACAATACCATCAGCCGTCCAGGCCGGATCCCGTGGAGCATTGACGGCACGTGCAAGCCATTCTCGAACACGTCCCTTATTGCCAAACTCTTCTCCTTCGATACGAGCCATCAACGTGCAAACCCGTTGCGTAAGTTTACCTTCCAGCAAAGGCTTTAAAACATGCCGAGCCATACCGAAGTCTTTGGCTTCGATTGCAGCTGTGGCAACCGCAATGGGACTCTCAATGGTATGCGGATTAAGAGCCGATAGTTTCGTGACGCGCTCAAGCCGGTCGCTTGGACTATCGCCCAATCGCGCATAAGCATAGACAACCGCCAGATCGGGATGCGGCGAAGTCTTCCACGTTTTTTGAATAATCTTTGCAGCGCGCGGTGTATTTCCTCGCGAAGCGAGCATCCGTCCCGCAATTTCTGCAGCAGGGATCAGGTCAGGAGCCAAGCCATGCGCCTCAAGTGCAAGGTTAAGAGCGCTCTCTGTATCCGTCTCTTCGGCAGCTTGAGCTTGCGCAGTAAGCAACACAGCCCGCCGCCGATCAGCGCTGGCCTTCTCAACGTGTCCGTTTCGCTTTGCAATGGCGAGCGTTTCCAGCGCGCCTTTCCAATCACCACGCTTGCATTGCAATTCAAATAAGGATGTCGAAGACCACCCGAGTTTCGGATTGAGTTTTAGAGCACGTTCTGCAAATTGCAGTGCCGCCTCTTCTTCACCCTCGCGCACCGCTTCAAGAAAAAGCCCGCGAAGGCCCAATTGCTCCGTATCTGGAGAACCCAGCATGGCCTCAAAGATACGCCGCGAGGTCGCCTTGTCTCCGGCCAATTGTGCGGCCTGCGCACGCAGCAAGTGCGTCAAAGGTTCATTTGGTAAGGCCTTGCGCGCCTGGATAGCATATCTGACAGCCGTCTCGCGGTCGCCGGCACCAATGGCAATCATTCCAGAGGACAAAGCGTCAAGCCCATGACTTTGTCGACGGCGTTGAAAATATCTTCCAACACTTGCCGGGCTTTCCCACAGATGCCGCAATAACGACCATCCCACCAAAGCCGTCAGGATCAGTGTCACCAATCCAATGGTGGCAATAAATACGTTGGTTTCAATATGGTATCCCTGCCATTTGACAACAATGTCTCCGGGCCGATCAGCAAGCCATGAAAAACCCGTTGCCACAGCAACGACGACGGCCAGGAACAAAACGAGGCGAAGCATGTCAAAGTTCCTCAGTTGGCATTGTTTGATGTTGCGGACTGGCCGGAACCGCCACTTAGCGATGACTTAAGTTGATTTTCAATATCTCGCACAGCAACACCGACGGCAAGGCGCGCTTCGACTTTTGAAAGCCAATCCAGGGCTGGCTCCAACGCCTGCGCAGATAAGGTTTTCGATAAGGCAATGACCTGATCAAGTTGGCCCAAGGCAAGCGCTTTTTCCATACGGCCCACAACCGCCTCGGCACTTGTATCATCGGGTGCATGATCGATTTTTCGTACCTTGACGATTGATCTTGCACCAGCCAGCAACTGGTCGATCACCGATCCGTCCGTTGGTTTGCGGTCGGCTTCTATAATTGCATTGGCCACCGGCCTGAAGGATGATTTTAATGAGCTCAACGTAGGCACACCTTCGCTCTTGAAGGTTTCCAATTTGCTCAAGTCCAACGTTCCTCCCGCCGCATTGTTAACATTGGCAAGTTCCGCTTCATAGCCATCACCACGATCAAGCGCCCGCTTGAGGTTGGAAAGCTCAAGTGACAGAACAATGCGCTGTGCGTTGGCCTTACGGTTTCTTTCGGCCAGTACCACTTCGCCAACTTTCTTCTTCAGATCAGCAATTGTGGTGCTGACAGTACCCAGCGAATTTTCCACATCCCCGCGTGAGGCAAGTCCCGAGATGGTTCTTGCATACTCAGCCTTGAACGCTTCCAAAGCACTTTGTGCCTTAGCCGTCTCTTCCAACGCAACCTGCAAGGAAGAGCTGAGCCGCTCATTATCAGCTTTAAGAAGTTCAATGCGCTGGGAAAGCTGTGCGGCTTCGCTTGTTACTGTGGCAAGCTGACGGTCCATGCGCATTGTTCCAGACTTGGCCGCTTCACTTGCTTCCGCAATTGATTCTATACGCGCATCAATATCCTTGTTTACACTTTTTCGTAGCGCTTCCAGTTGATGGTTGAAGGTAGTTTCAAGATCTACAAGCCGTCCCGATATGGCCGTCAGTTTTGCTAGGCCTTTCTGAGAGGTTCCCCCCGAACCGGCAGCAGCTTCAATGGTGGCCAATTGCTTTTCAAGGCCAGAAACGACATCCACAATGGGGCCGAGACTATCGCTAGGCACTGCGCGAGATTCTACGGCGGCTAAATCGCTAATGAGCTTTTGTTGTTTCGCCTCAAGTGAGCTGACCACAGCAGTAATCGACGCAAGTTCGGCTAGTTTTGTCTGCGCAGAATTTAACTGGGCGCGAATGGCATCCAAATCACCTGTATTAGAACTCGCCACAGCGGACTCCACAGCGGAAAGCCGTTGCTCCAAATCAGCCGCTTTATTGCCAAGTTCAACATTGGTATTCGAAACAGGAACACCAATGTCGCCAAGCTTTGAGATAATGGCATCGCCACCCAGAACGGCCAGGCCACCTCCAACGATGCCCGCCGCCATATGAGATAAAAAGCCCCCAAGCCCAAAACCTCTTTTCCCAGAAGTGGTGTTCTGCATTGGTCCAGACCCTTGATCTGTCTTTTGACCCCCACCTTTCACTCTGGTTGCATCGGTTTTCGCACCGCTACCGTTGCGGCCCGTGCTGGCTTTGTCATCCTTCGAGCTTTCCTTCGAAGAAACCGTCGCAGCCTTGGCCGCATCCGATTTCGCACTCTCCGGTTTGGATAGCGCAGCACCGCGCTCTTCCTTCGTTTTGGGGTCAGGCTTCGAACTTGCAGACTCAGGCTTCGAACTTACAGACTGAGAATCTTTCGCTGTTTGCGAACTTTGGCCGGTTTTGCCGCTCTCGTCTTTTGACGGGTTCACTTCTCTCGCCTGGAGATCAAGCGTTGCATAGGGCTTCTTAGACCCTCTTGCAGGACGCGATTGGGTAGGACCCTTACTTGGATTACTTTTCTTGCTTGTCATGATTTTTTAAAACTCTCCAGCCCCGTGCGACATCGCCGGACAACAAGACGTTGAGCGTACGTTTGGATGAGGTAATAGCCTGAAATTGCCGATTAAAGACACTCAATAGCTCTATTGTGGCGATATCCGGTTAACGAGCCCGTTAACAAGGGCGATCAAATCGTCCCCTTGCGGGTGAGGGGAAATGTGCAGATGCCCATCTGGTAGCTGCAAGGCTTTCAATTCTTCTGCCGTTGTCTCCGAGATACAAGCATAATTTAACCGACGTGACATGGCTTTTAACCCAGCATCACAAATCAGTCGGACAAAGGTTTTCGCAGTCCTAGGCGACATCAAAATAACCAGATCCAGTTCCCCTGCCTTGAGAGCTTTTACCGCATCTGGGCTTAGATTGGCAGCGGGTTCAGAGCGATAAACCACGGCCCTGGTCAACTCAAAACCCAATGGCGTAAGTGCGGCAGCCATATCTTTGGCCAAAATTGCTCCGCTCAGATGCAACAACCTCCCACCTGAAGGCTCCAAACGCTCACAGATCATCTCCACAAGCTCAAGCGCCCCGGCAGGTCCCTCGATAACCTGACAAAACCCCAAAGAGCGAGCCAACCGCCCACTTGCCGCACCAACTGTATAAATCGGCACATCAACAAGTTTGGATATCTGACCATCTCGTTCCAGTGCCCGTAAAGCATTGGCGCTGGTGATAATGATGGCTTGCAAAGAACGAACCTCAATATCCGGGCAAGACAGAAACTCTATTTCAAGCATTGGCGAGCAAATAACCTCGTGACCAGCCCCTTCAAGGCGTTCCGATAGAACATCGCAACGGGATTCTGGCCGAGTCAGGAGAATACGCATGTCTAGAGCCTTAAAGTGGCTTGCTTAGGAAATCCGGTCCCGCAGCTTCCAGCAATTCGTCAGCGGCATCAGTTCCGATTTTAACCGCCTTGGTAGTTGGGCCCGCGCTTGATGTCTCAAAGCTGTTCGTTCCATCTTCCGACAATATCTGCCCACGAAAGACGATGCGCTCATCCTCTATGGTTGCCAGACCGCCAATAGGTGTCCGGCAAGAGCCTTCCAGACGTTCAAGAAATGCCCGTTCCGCCTTCACGCAAAGCGCGGTCTTCTGGTCATTCAGCGGAGCAACGAGCTGGCTGATCTGATCTCCATCAGCTTTTATCTCAACGGAAATCGCAGCTTGTGCAACAGCCGGCAACATCTGGTCAATTTCTACCAGCGATGTGATATCGCGCCCCATCCCCAGCCTTTTCAAGCCCGCACAGGCCAGAAAGCTCGCGTCAGCCTGCCCCTCTTCCAGCTTTCTAAGTCGCGTTTGAACATTTCCGCGAAACTCCACGATGCGCAGATCTGGTCGTAACTTTAAAACCTGAGCACGCCTGCGAAGTGAGGAAGTTCCAACAGTCGCGCCCTCTGGCAGGTCTTCAATAGAATTATATTTTAGGCTGATGAACGCATCGCGTACATCTTCGCGGCGCATCACAGCCCCAATGGTCAAACCCTCAGGCAGCCGGGTGGCCATATCTTTCATCGAATGGACAGCAAGATCAATGGAGCAATCGAGAAGCGCCTCCTCAATTTCCTTTGTAAACAGCCCCTTGCCGCCCACTTCTGAAAGCGGTCTGTCAAGGATCCGATCACCAGATGTTTTGATGACAACGATCTCAAAAGAGTCTTCAAACAGCCCATGTGCGGCCATCAAGCGTGAGCGCACCTCACGTGCCTGCGCCAGCGCCAACGGTGAACCGCGCGTCCCAATTCGGATGATATTATCTTGCAAGCCTTGGTCCTTGAATGTTACCCGGGCTATCCCAGCAGCTTAGCGGCCATTAATGCCCTTGTCAGTGTTCCGGGTCAAACGCTTGATTCTTAGGTGGAACACGTCAAGCATCTTTGAGCCAGAACCCAGATGAAAATGTAGCTGGTTTTCTGGCGGCGACACTTCGGATACGGAGGGTTGGAGTTAGAACGCTAGATGAAGAACACAAATGCCAAGTGTATCCCAGTCCCCGAAAGGCCCTCCGCTTCTTTCTCTCGGTATAGAGACAAGTTGCGATGAAACAGCCGCTGCTGTCATTTTGCGCGAGCCTGACGGAACCGGAAAGATATTGTCTAACATCGTGCGTTCCCAGTGGAATGACCATCTGCCCTATGGGGGGGTCGTCCCCGAAATTGCCGCGCGTGCTCACGTCGAATGCCTTGATGACTTGATAAGCGTGGCCTTGAAAGAGGCCGGTATCACTCTTGATGATTTAAGCTGCGTGTCCGCCGCAGCGGGCCCAGGGTTGATCGGCGGCTTGATTGTGGGCCTGATGAGTGCAAAGGCCATCGCTCTTTCAAAGAACCTCCCCTTCATTGCTGTAAATCACCTGGAAGCCCACGCTTTAACAGTCGGGCTGACACAGGGTATCAAGCCTCCCTATCTCTTGCTGCTCGCTTCAGGTGGTCACACCCAGCTTCTGCTCGTACATGATGTTGACAACTACACCCGCATCGGCACAACCATCGACGATGCGCTTGGAGAAGCCTTCGACAAAACCGCCAAGCTTTTAGGATTACCGCAGCCAGGTGGTCCCGCCGTCGAAACTCAGGCTTTGCATGGCGATCCTGCTCGCTTCAAACTGCCACGACCCATGCGCGGCCGTCAGCAACCTCACTTCTCTTTTGCCGGCTTGAAAACAGCCGTGCGTCAACGGGCAACTGAAATCGCCCCCCTCACGGAAACCGATATCCAGGACCTTTGCGCCAGCTTTCAAGCCGCAGTTGTCGAAAGTGTCCAGGATAGATGTATGCGCGCCTTTGAAATTTACGAAGATCTGATGAAAGAGCGCCTGGAAATAACTGGCAAAATATTTGTCATCGCCGGTGGCGTGGCGGCAAACCAAAAGTTACGCGGCTCTCTTGAAGAATTGGCCCAAAGTCGGGGGTTCACACTTCACGCTCCTCCAATCTCTCTATGCGGCGATAACGCGGCCATGATCGCTTGGGCTGGAGCACAACGTTTTGCGCTCGGGTTAAACGATGACTTGGCAGCTCCGGCCCGTCCACGTTGGCCACTTGATCAAAATGCACCCGCAGCCATTGGTGCTGGGGTCAAGGCCTGATAGGAATAGCGAGAGTGTTTAGAGCTTGATCAAAGTGAAAAAGCAGGCTGGAATGACGGATTTACACGTCCAACATGTGGGAATAATTGGCGGCGGTGCCTGGGGAACCGCCCTTGCTCAGACTATGGCCTTGTCGGGTAAATCCGTGACGCTTTGGGCTTATGAGATCGAGACTGTTCAAGAAATCAACGATCATCACATCAATCGAAATTACTTGCCCGGCGTTGATTTGCACCCGACAATTCAAGCCACCGGAAAACTTCAAGATGTTGCTAGCGCCGATGTGGTATTGTTGGTGTCTCCAACACAAAGCATCAGAGAAGTCACAAAGCAGGTTGCATCTCATATATCCGAGGGCAAGCCAGTTGTGATTTGCGCCAAGGGCATCGAACAGGCAACCGGCCGTATGCTTTCCACTGTACTGGCCGATACCCTTCCCCAGGCGCGCCTGGCGATTCTCTCAGGCCCAAGCTTTGCAGCCGATGTCGCTCGCGGTCTTCCCGCAGCAGTCAGCTTGGCGTGCAGGAACGAAGAGCTGGGTCGTTCTCTCGCCGAGGGGCTGGGCTACCGGAGGTTTCGTATATACTGGTCGCAAGACATGATCGGCGTTCAGCTCGGCGGTGCCATAAAGAATGTTCTGGCTATCGCTGCGGGCATTGTTGATGGCAAGGAATTGGGTGCCAGTGCCCACGCTGCCCTTGTGGCACGAGGGTTTTCTGAAATGGCGCGCCTTGGCAACAAAATGGGGGCAAAACCTGAGACATTGAACGGCCTTGCCGGACTGGGTGATCTGATATTGACTTGCGGCAGCCCCACCTCACGCAATATGTCGCTGGGACGCGCGCTGGGTCAGGGCCAAAGTCTGGAGCAAACACTTGGCGAACGCCGCGCGGTCACCGAGGGCGTATTTACAGCCAAGGCCGTCATATCGCTTGGTGATAAACACAATGTTGATATGCCCATCTGCAAAGCAGTTTTCGATATTACCTCTGGAGCAATGGGGGTCGATGAGGCCATAACGGACCTGCTTGACCGGCCCATGAAGGCCGAAGACTAAGAACATTCCATCAGCGACAAAAGAACGAAAGAAATATGCAATACTGGCTTTTCAAATCCGAACCGTTCAAATTCTCATGGGATGACCTGAAACGTAAAGGCAAGCGCGGTGAGGAATGGGACGGCGTTCGCAACTACCTGGCCCGCAACAACATGCGTGAAATGAAGTTGGGAGATTTGGGTTTTTTCTATCATTCCAACGAGGGCAAGGAAATCGTCGGAATATGTGAAGTATGCGCCTTGGCACATCCGGATTCCACAACCGATGATGAGCGTTGGGAATGTGTTGACATCAGAGCCGTGGCCGACATGCCGCGGCCTGTTTCCTTGGCCGAAGTGAAAGCAACTGAAGCCTTGGCAACCATGCCTCTTGTCACCTCAATGAGATTATCGGTTCAACCCGTACCTCCCAAACATTGGGCTCTGGTTTGCAAAATGGGTGGTCTGGATTTGAAAGCCTTGAAGGCGGGTAAGGCAACACTGAGCAAACCTTCCAAGGCCAATCCGGCAGAACCGAAAAAAGCCCAGCCAACAAAACCCAAAAAAGCGGTAAAAAAGGCAGTTGCCAGAAAAACAAAGCTCACCCCGGACAAACGCTGAGAAGTCGAGAAGACTTTCTTTGGAACATGATACTGACCTTGCACAGACAGTTAGTCGCAACACCAGCATCCAAACCAAGTACAAGGCTGAACAAAACAGCCATCATCGGAGGCTAACATGGATTTTGCCGGACAGAACGACCTCGCGGTGCTCGTTGCCGCCATAGCGAGCTTTGTCTTCGGTGGTCTCTGGTATGCATTTCTGGCGCGCCCATGGATGTCAGCAACCGGTGTGACCCAAGAAGAAATAGAGAAAACCCCTAAGATTGCCGGTGTTCAATGGCAACTTCCCGTCACATTCCTCATGCTGCTCGTCATTGCTTTCACGCTGTCAGGCATCATCGGCCATTTGGGAATGGGTCAAGTTACGCTTTGGAACGGCTTAATCTCCGGCTTTTTCATCTGGCTGGGTTTTGTTATGACTACGATGTTCGTCAATCACGCCTATCAGGGCCGCCCACTCAGACTATCATTAATTGATGGCGGTCACTGGCTCGCAGTTCTGTTAATTCAAGGTGCCATAATCGGCTTTTTTGGTGTTTAACTTTCTGACTCCAAAAAAACTTAACTCCTATCGCAAACAGCACCCGCAAGACTGCGATAAAGGGCCAAAACGACTTGTCGCCGGAACCGGGACCAACCATAATGGTCTGAAACAATGAAAAATAACCTATTGAGTACAGAGGGAAAGCCTAATGTCGGATAAAGTGCACGCGGTCACACCTGAGTGGGCCGAACGCGCGTGGATAGATAGCGCTAAATATAACGAGCTTTACGAGCGTTCCCGCTCTGACCCTCAAGGGTTCTGGGGTGAGATGGGAAAGCGCCTCGACTGGATCAAGCCTTATACTAAAGTCAAAAACACATCCTTTGATCCAAGCAATGTCTTCATCCGCTGGTATGAAGACGGCACCCTCAATGCTTCCTACAACTGCATCGACCGTCACTTGGCCACACGTGCTGATCAGACCGCCATTATTTGGGAAGGCGATGACCCCACCGACGATGAACAAATCACCTACCGCCAGCTACATCAGCGTGTTTGCAAGTTAGCCAATGTCATGAAGGCACACGGTGTAAAAAAGGGCGACCGTGTAACAATTTACCTCCCGATGATTCCCGAAGCAGCTTATGCCATGTTGGCCTGCGCGCGCATAGGAGCCGTGCACTCGGTGGTATTCGCTGGCTTTTCAGCCGAAAGTCTTGCGAGCCGGATCAAGGACGCGGATTCCGCTTTTATAATAACCGCCGATGAGGGTATTCGAGGCGGCAAAACAATTCCGCTGAAACGTTTTACCGATGATGCACTCGCCAACCACAAGGGCGACATGAAGGTGCTCGTCGTACGTCGCACAGGAAACGCAGTATCTTGGACCGAGGGCCGCGATTTGTGGTTGCACGAGGAGCAGGTAACTGTTTCCCCTGATTGCCCACCAGAGGAAATGCACGCCGAAGACCCGCTATTTATTCTCTATACGTCCGGCTCCACCGGAACGCCCAAAGGCGTCGTGCATACCACCGGTGGCTATATGGTCTACACCTCGCTCACCCATCAATACATCTTCGATTATCACGATGGCGATATCTACTGGTGTACGGCCGACGTCGGCTGGGTCACGGGCCACAGCTACATCGTCTATGGACCGCTTGCCAACGGCGCAACAACCTTAATGTTCGAGGGCGTTCCCAATTATCCCACCAAGTCGCGGTTCTGGAGTGTCGTAGACAAATGGCAGGTCAACACATTCTATACAGCACCTACCGCCATTCGTTCCCTCATGGGTGCCGGCAATGACTACGTCAATCGCACCGACCGTTCTTCGCTTAAGCTTTTGGCCTCCGTAGGAGAGCCCATCAACCCCGAGGCCTGGGAATGGTACTACAATGTCGTCGGAGGAGGCCGTTGCCCAATCGTCGACACCTGGTGGCAAACTGAAACCGGTGGAATTTTAATCTCCCCTCTTCCTGGAGCCATGGCCTTAAAGCCCGGTTCTGCAACGCGCCCATTCTTCGGTATCGAGCCCGCGATCTTCGATGGTGAAGGCAATGTCCTCGAAGGGGCAGCAACTGGAAATCTGGCGATCATTGACAGCTGGCCGGGACAGATGCGCACCCTGTTTCGTAACCATGCCCGCTTCGTAAAGACGTACTTCTCCACCTTCAAGGGCACTTATTTCACCGGCGATGGAGCCCGCCGAGATGAAGATGGAGACTACTGGATCACGGGGCGTGTCGATGATGTACTAAACGTTTCCGGTCATCGCATGGGCACAGCCGAAATCGAAAGCGCCCTTGTTGCCCATCCTGCCATCTCGGAAGCCGCAGTGGTCGGCTTTCCTCACGACATCAAGGGGCAGGGGATCTATTGCTATGTCACGCCAACGGAAGGGGTGGAAGGTAGCGACGAACTGAAAGCCGATCTGGTTAAAGGAATCCGCTCTGAAATCGGTCCATTTGCGGCTCCGGAACATATTCAGTTTGCCCCGGGCCTACCCAAAACTCGATCAGGAAAAATCATGCGCCGGATCCTGCGCAAGATTGCCGAAGATGACTTCGAGAACCTGGGAGATATAACAACTTTGGCTGATCCCGCCGTGGTCCAGGATCTCATTGATAACCGTCAAAACAAAAAAGCCTGATCCAGCGAAGGGCAGCGAGCGCTTCACTCACATAGAAATGTGTTGCCCTTTACAAGCTATCAAAGCACGCCGCGCAACCAATCTTGCGCGGCGTGAAACAAAGAACCCAGCAAAAAGATTTCAGTATTGCTCGGCCCTCAAGCTTTGAAGAAATCATGTGAAGAAAGACGACACACAGAGATTACTTCGTCAGACGAAGCTTGTTGAGGTTCATGGCAATCTGCTGGAAGGCAGCGCGCAATTCAGATCCATTTGAAGCCGTGAAGTATGTGTTCGGCGAAGAGGCGCAGCCTTGCAGAAGCGTTTGCGCACTCGAACCGGCAGAAAAAGCAACGGAATAAACAATCACACCCTTGCTCTTCATTTGCGTGCACAGATTGGCAGCCTGCACCGAAGAATTTCCATTAGAACCCACATACCAAGTGTTGAACGCGCCGTCAGTCATTAACACCACAGCCTTGATTGTTTCCGTATCGCTATAAGAAACAGGGTCGCTCGCCGAAGGCCAAATCGAACTCCAGTTCGGTGAAATCAGATACCATGCCCAGGCAAGACCCAGATGACCGGCAGTCCAGCCGCTTGCATTGTAGGTCGATATAGCCGTTTTCAAAGAAGACTTGTTGTCCGTAATGGGTTGTACCACCGCGGAAGGGCACCAAGTGGAAGAGCTATAGCCCAGGGTATTGCTGCCAGTTGGTTGCGCATCAGTGACAGCATCAGAACCACCGCGCTCGAATACGCAGTTGTTCGCCCCGGAAACGCCAGTGACAGTTGAAGCAAACGATCCTGCATTAACACTCGTGGCATAGGGAGCAAGGCCGATACGAATGGAGTTCGTTGTGCCGCCATCAGGAAGCAGGATGTCCACAAGATCATTTGCAGCGTTGCGAAGGTCAGCAATTTTCGATCCGCCCATGGAACCGGTGACATCCAGCGCCATGCCCAGTTCCACATCGCGTTGGTCAAACTTGCTCATGGTACCAACAGGGATTTCCATATCCGAGAAACCCGCAATTTTCGAGAATGTCATAGGGACAGTCGCCGTAACGTCGACATTAACGGTGCCCGCAGTACGATCCACAGTAACAACCGGAGTCGCAACCGTACCAAACATGCCATCAAGATTATTGAGATAGGTATCGAAGTGCTCTTTTGTGATGTCTTCAATTTCGCTATCGGTAAGCCGACCATCAATAAGAGCCCGTCCACCACCCAGAGCGGCAGCATCAACGGCCGCCGCTACTTTGGCGCGCATATGTGTCATGCGGGCGTAATCAACCCCCATTCCTGTAGCAAAAAGGAATGACATGAAGAACAGGCCGAACATGATGGCGATCGAGCCCTGTTTATTCTTCGTGAAAGCCGACCAAAGTTTTCCAAAACCGGCAACCATAGTATGTGTCTCCCCGACATCAATTAAAACTTGTTGACCAGGGAATGTGCAAAGGCAGTGCCCATTTGCTCCCTCAAACAATTAGGAAGCCGGGAACACGCAGAACAGGTAAACAAAATCCTAATGAAAAGAACTGAATTTGATCAGAATGAGAATAAAATAGAAACCTTGCCCGCAACGCAGCATAGGCTCAGTTAATCTTAGTTAACGGCAATATTGAATTCAAATAAGCAATAATTCTGTAGGCTTCCATTCCGGTATGTAGGTAAACCAAAGTATAGAAACATGGCAATCTTGATCTATATTTGATAGGTGCTTGTCAGGCGCATTGTCACGATGCCAACTAATTTCCCGTCTTAACCATTGCCGAAATTTGCCCTGTCCCAACTTGGGGCAAATCCCAATATCGGACACTTGTTTTTCTCTTTTTGAGACGCCCAAAACCTCTCAAGGTGTTTCAATTCGAACCATCACTCAGGAAATCCTTTGCTCGTTTAACCGTAAGCCCGCTAGAAGTCCGAGATGATCCCGTCCTTTTCCCAATCTCCGTATCGCGTGGGATCAGGACCTTTGCGTCCGTTAATCTCGGTTTGTGCTTCTTTTTCCACCTGATTTTTTCTGCGTGTTTCCGCTTCTTCCAGGGCTCGCCTTGCTGCTGCAGAAATCTTACGCTTTGGTTCTATCTTCATTGCACTATGATCTTTGGGCTCTGGGAGAGAATTTCGCGGATCAAGACTTCGCCTCTTGCGATCAAGGCCAGAAGCTCCTGTATCTTCCTGTTTACTTGTATTCGGTCCCTTAGATATATCGCTCAATTCTTCCTTGTCCTTTTTCTGTCTCACAATGATCAAGTGGGGTTCTGGAAACGGCAGCAGGCACGCCACATATAAACGATCAGCGAGAATACCTGTATCTATCAAAGGCCCGGGAGGAACGATATGCCACTAAATTACGCCAAGACTGCGCTGCTGCTGGTTGTGCTAACAGGCATTTTCGTGGCCATGGGCGCGGTGGTTGCTGGTCAAACAGGTATGCTCATCGCCTTTGGAATAGCCTTGGTGACGAATATTTTAAGCCTTTGGAACTCTGACACCCTCGTAATCAAAATGTTTCGAGGCCGGGAAGTAAATGCTCAAACGGCACCAAAATATTACGAACTGGTCGCCCAGTTGGCAAAAAGGGCAGGCCTCCCCATGCCAAAGGTCTACATCCTGCCCTCAGCTCAACCCAACGCTTTCGCAACGGGCCGAAACCCCGAGCATGCAGCCATTGCCTCTTCGCAGGGGCTTTTAGAAACATTATCCCAAGAAGAACTCGCCGGTGTCATAGCCCATGAACTGGCCCACATCAAAAACCGAGATACTCTGACCATGACGGTCGCTGCAACCATTGGCGGCGCCATTTCCATGCTCGCTCAATATCTTCAGTTCTCCATGTTGTTTGGCGGACAGAGATCACAGCGTGACGGAGGTTTGGGCTGGATCGGGTCGTTGGCAGTTATCATTCTGGCTCCTTTGGCCGCCATGCTGGTTCAGATGGCCATTAGCCGTTCCCGAGAGTATCAAGCCGATCGACTCGGGTCGCAAATTTGCGGAAACCCTCTGTGGCTGGCTTCTGCGCTACAAAAGATCCATACTAAAGCGCGAAGCATCATAAACGAAAATGCGGAGGCCATTCCCGCCGCCGCTCACATGTTCATCATCAACCCGCTAAACGGTCGCGGTGTAGACAATTGGTTTTCAACCCACCCTAATGTAGAAAACCGTATTGCCGAACTAACCAAACTTGCACGTGAGGCAGGAATAGAATCGCGAGATAACCAACTTGCGATCGACACAGACCGGCTGGGCAGTGTCGGGCAACAGCACACCGCTGATTCCCGCCATCAAGGGCCATGGTCACGCAGAGCAAAAGACCGCAAGCAACGCGGTCCCTGGAGTTAAACGATTATGGTTCTGCGTGGTTCTTTGAAGGTGAGAAATTCTTGAACAGTAATAAATCGGGCAATAGCACGCGCAACTCAAACCCCACACCCCCAAAAAAGAATTGGACCGACAGGCCCGCCAGTGGAAAAAAGAAACACACTGGAAAATCTAAAAAGATCCAACAAAGAGTCGGCGCTAAACAACTCTCACCCATGGTATCAAATAACCGCCTTCCAGGCTTGGAGCCTCGCGAACTTGCACAAAAAATTATCTTCGATGTTCTCGGAAATGGTCGTGCCTTCGACGAAGCGCGCTCCAAAGCCTTGGAAAGTGATGTCGGCTTGGCGCTAAGCGGTGCGGACAAGGGTCTTACGCGCCTGATTGCCGCAACGGTTTTGCGATTAAAACCTGTTCTGGACGAAATCATTGATGCGCACTTGGAGCGCCCTCTGCCCAATCGTTATCAACGGATACGCTACATCCTGTTATGCGCCAGCGCTCAGCTGTTGATTTTAAAAACACCACCGCATGCAGCCATCAATCTTGCTG
>JAJRZC010000274.1 GCA_024275435.1 Alphaproteobacteria bacterium | reverse complement strand
CAACCACCCGCACCGGCGCGCGCGAAGGAGAACGCCCTGATCTGCTTCTTGCCACACTTGACGAAGGCACCACCGCAGCCGGTGTTTTTACCCGCTCAAAAACACGTTCTGCCGCCGTTGAATGGTCTCAAAAGCAAACCAACCACGCAAACGCTCGAGCTCTGGTCGTGAACTCCGGCAACGCCAATGCCTTCACCGGCATGCGCGGCCAGCGCGCCGTTGAGCATACCGCAAATGCCACAGCAAAAGCCATTGGTTGCAAACCCAAGCAGGTTTTCATTGCCTCAACTGGCGTCATTGGAGAGCCCCTCGATACAAGCCAATACGACCAACACATGAAAACGCTTTCAGGGTCCTTGCAATCCACAAACTGGAACGCCGCCGCCAGCGCCATAATGACCACGGACACTTTCCCGAAAATGGCCTCGGCTTCAACAACCATAGACGGCAACCCCATCCACATTGCTGGCATCGCAAAGGGTTCTGGAATGATTGCCCCCCATATGGCAACCATGCTCGGTTTTATATTTACCGACGCAAATATCTCGGGCCCAGCACTTCAAGCACTGCTTTCCCAACACACGAAAACAACCTTCAACGCCATCACAGTAGACGGCGACACCTCCACCAGCGACACGGTTATCGCATTCGCCACAGGCAAAGCCGCTCCACCACGGGCACCAAAGATTTCAGATGCAGATGACCCTATCCTCACAGGATTTTCCAAAGCCCTGCACACAGTGATGCATGAACTTGCCATGCAAATCGTAAAAGACGGCGAAGGCCTGACAAAATTCGTCACCATAAAAATAGAAGGGGCGCAAAACGACGATGCAGCACGCAGCATCGCTTTTTCCATTGCGAACTCTCCTCTGGTTAAAACGGCCATTGCCGGAGAGGATGCCAACTGGGGACGCGTCGTCATGGCCGTCGGCAAGGCCGGAGAGCAGGCCGACCGCGACAAGCTCGCCATCTGGTTCGGCCCCTTTGAAGTCGCTCGCAATGGTGAACGCTCCAATACCTACGACGAAGACATCACCTCAGCCTACATGAAGAACGAGGAAATCGAAATTCGAGTCCATGTTGGAATTGCTAACGGCACCGCTACCGTTTGGACCTGCGACCTCACCCACGGCTACATCAATATCAACGCCGACTACCGCACATAAATCCAAAGAACCGATCACTTTCTTTTGTACATCTCAACGAGACTTTGCGTTTTAGGTATTGAGCACAAAAGCTCATCAGGAGGAAACCACATCATGGAACCCAAATTCTGGCTTGATCGCTGGAAAAACAGTGACATCGGTTTTCATCGCGAAGACGCCAATATAAATCTGCGCCGGTTCTGGCCACAACTCAATCTGCCCTCAAAAAGCTCGGTATTCGTTCCCTTGTGTGGAATGAGCCAGGATATGTCATGGTTGGCACAAAACGGCCATAAGGTCATTGGAGTTGAATTAAGCGATATCGCCATCAAGCGATTCTTTAAAGGTCAAAACCTAAGCCCCCAGCTTCGCCAACAGGACGGCTTTCAGGTCTGGTCTGCCGGCCCGTTTGAACTCTGGGCCGGCGACATGTTTAAACTTCCAAGCCAGCTTATCAATAACTGCCCGGCCGTCTACGACCGCGCCAGCCTCGTCGCCCTGCCATCTGCCATGCAGAACGACTATGCTAAACTCCTAATCACCCACCTTCCTGCTCAGGCCCAAATCCTGCTCATCTCTCTTTCCTACGATCAAAAAGAGATGGACGGCCCACCCTTCTCAACGCCCACACAGAGGGTCGAAGACTTATTCCAGCCAAGCTTTGGCATAGAAGTTTTGGACCAGACCATGACGCTTGAAGAAAACGATAACTTGAAAAAACGGGGCCTCACATCCCTGTACGAAACCTGCTATCTACTGAAAAAGTGAGTTCCCAACCTTCCTTGATTTTCCCCTTCAAAACGAGAAACTTTACCAGCAACAAACGGTCCCAAATCAATGCCACAACCAATTTTGCTGGTCGCCGCATGCGCCCTCATCGACCCAGATAATCGCGTCCTGATCGCCAAGCGGCCCGTTGGTAAGTCTTTAGAAGGCATGTGGGAGTTCCCAGGCGGTAAAATCCATGAAGGTGAGACACCCGAATCCGCCCTGTCTCGAGAACTCAAAGAAGAACTATCAATCATTGTTCCTGAAAAATGCTTCGCGCCCTTCACCTTTGCAAGCCATGCCTACGAAGACTTCCATCTGCTGATGCCACTTTATTTATGCCGAAAATGGGAAGGTAAACTCACCCCCCGTGAGGGCCAGGAAATCGCCTGGGTACGCGCCAATCGTCTGGTAAACTATGAAATGCCTCCCGCCGATCTGCCACTGATACCTATGTTGCGCGATCTTCTCATCTAGACGGCACAAGACCCAACGCCTATCGCCTTGCCTTCTCACCCGCCGGCATCTCCTTAACACCAAGCGCATCCGCCAACCGTGCATGCGCCGTGCCCGGTTTAAGTGGTTGTTGCTGCGAGGAATGCGGCACCCACGCCGTCATGTTCACAATATCAAATGTTGCTGAAACCCGCCCATCATCAAGGCCATAACACTGATGATAAACCTCGCACACTCTTTGCAACAACGCACGAGTCACCGGCTTTTTCAAACGCGCATTGAGTATATTGGAAGCTCCCATCCCCTTCAGCTCTTGCATCAACGCCAAGGGTGATGAATAGGTCACTTGCACGCGGTCCAAATCCACCACCGGTAGCGCAAAACCCGCTCTTTGCAGCAAACTCCCCACATCACGCAAATTGGCAAATGGCGCAACGCGCGGCGAGGCCCCGCCGTAAATTTCATCTTCGGCAATAAGCCACGCATGTCGCAGTTCCTTCAATGTCTCTCCACCAAGCATCGAAGCCAGCAACAGACCATCGGCTTTAAGCGACCGAAAAATCTGAATAAGCACACCAGGTAAATCATTGACCAGCTGCAACGACAGCCCACTTAACACCAGATCAAGCGTGCCATCCGAGAATGGCAGAAACTCCTCATCCGCCACAACACACGGACCATCGCATTGCCGCGCCATCTCAACGGACAGTTCAACATCAACGAGCATCCCGATACGCTCACAAGAGCGCAAGTGCCGGCTCAAAACGCCATTGAAAGCACCAAGATTGAGGCCGACAGGAAAGGTCCGCTTAATGCCCGCCAATCGATCAGCAAAATCTAACGCAACGCGTTCCAGAAGAAACGCATGATCCCCGGCGCTTGCCGCAACATTGTTGCGCCTTTGCGCCAACAAAATGCGATCAAACAATTCTTGAGCCTCACCCATTAAGCATTCACCGCCTCACTCATTGGTAAAACAACGACAACATTCCTGCTCATTCCCATACCAGAGCTTGAGCATGGCAGGAATATCAAGCAGGATATACCCTGACGAAACCTAAGTCATCGATCCCCATAAACGAGAATTACGAAATCACACCAGCAGAACGAGAGCCTGAAAATCATCAGCAAAACCAGCATAACAAACACGTCGCGCCCTCTTCCTGAAAACCCGGACGAAAAACTTTCTGTTGTCCCAAATACCCTACAAAACCAGTTAAGAGCGCGCCTCAAGAAACTGACCGGTACCGCTCTCAATATACTCATGCCACCAGTCTGTCTGGGCTGCCACACACCGCTGGCAAACCGCGATGCCGTATGTTCAGATTGCTGGCAACAGATATCATTCATTCAACCACCGCTGTGCGACCGTTTGGGGCTACCAATGCCCTTTGATACCGGCGGCACAATGATCTCCGCCGCCGCCCAGGCCGACCCACCCGTCTATAGAAAGGCTCGCGCAGTAGCAGGTTACGACGGGGTGATGCGGAAACTCATCCACGATTTTAAATTTCGCGATCGCCACGAAACCCGCGTTCTATTCGGGCGCTGGCTCTTACACACAGGTTTTGAACTCATTCAAGAGGCAGACATCATCACGCCGGTACCCCTCTCGCGCCTGCGACTATTATCGCGGCGTTTCAATCAATCGGCCATTCTCGCGTGCGAAATCACCAAACATCACCACGCAAACTTTTACCCGCAAATCCTGATACGAACCCGCCGTACCAAACCACAAGTAGGCCTGACCCGCGCGCAGCGAAGAAAAAACGTAGTCGGCGCATTCAAGGTTCCAAAAAGACACCTCGAAAACGTCAAGGATCAAAAAATTCTGCTCATTGATGACGTCATAACCACCGGAGCAACAATCGACGCCTGCGCCCGAACGCTTTTGAAAGCCGGCGCCAGCCATGTGGATGTCCTTTCACTCGCCCGCGTCACAAATACTGCCGCCATGAGCACCTGACATCCCCAAGAAATACACCTTCGTCTGGCTTTTTTCCCACCATCCATGTAAAGACCAAAAAACGCACTACCAACAAGAAACAGCAAGTGAACTTGGTCAATGCCTTCAATTACAATCTACACGACGCCAACCTGCCCCTATTGCTGGGCTGCAAAACGCCTTCTAGACGAGAAAAAGCTCCCATACACTGAAATCAACGTCGCCTTTGATCCCACCAAACGCAAAAAAATGAGAGAAAAAGCAGGCGGCTCAAATTCAGTGCCACAAATCTGGATCAACCAACATCACGTCGGCGGATCAGATGATCTCCATGCACTTGAAGCCTCAGGTGACCTCGATCGCATCCTGACGGATAATTTCAGCCCTTAGACAACGGTATCGCCATTGATCCATCCCCACTGGCCCATCTCCACTGAGCCAGTCCAAAGAATTTCTGATACAAACCAACTCACCTTCGACCTGATCGGTGTTACATTGCATCAACGGAATTAAGCACCAAATCCACTAGAAACGTTTGGACTGCATAAATCCCAATTCAAGATGGATTCTCAAAAAAAGACCCAGATGACGAGCCCACTCACATATCCAACATTCCGCGCCAGCCTCGTGCAGATGTGCTCCGGTCGCAATGTCGAAAAAAACGTCCAAGACGCCTCGAACCTGATTCGCAAAGCAGCCGATGACGGCGCCAACTACGTACTAACGCCAGAAGTCACAACTTTTATGGATCTTGACCGTGAAGCCACGCTCAAAACCACCCAACCACAAGCAGACAACACGGCACTAAAGGCGTTCCAAAACCTAGGAAAAGAGCTCAAAATCTGGCTTCACATTGGTTCAATGCCAATCCTTCTTGAACAAAACACGAAAGATACGCACTCATCCACCCAGCCCCAGCCGCTCTTCGCAAATCGCTCATTCCTCATCGATCCATTCGGCCAGATCGCGGCCCAATATGACAAAATACATATGTTCGATGTTGCCCTGGACAATGATGAAACATATTCAGAAAGCGAGAACTACCGGCCCGGCGACAAGGCCATTGTCGCAAAAACCCCTTGGGGCGGCCTAGGTATGACCATCTGCTATGATCTTCGCTTCCCCCATTTGTTCCGCACTCTTGCGAAATCAGGCGCAAAATTCATTGCAGTTCCGGCAGCCTTCACCACACCCACGGGCCTCGCTCATTGGCACACCCTTTTGCGCGCCCGCGCAATCGAAACGCAATGCTTTATATTTGCAGCCGCCCAAGGTGGTCAGCACGAACACGGTCGTACCACCTTTGGACACAGTTTGATTATCTCCCCATGGGGTGAAATACTTGCTCAAGGTGGCTCGGACCCCGATATAATCAGCGCTGATATCGACCTTGAAAACCTCGCGGAGGTACGCTCAAAGCTCCCATCTCTAAGTCATGACCGCCCGTTTAAAACAAACACTGCAATTTCAGAAAACGAAACGCCGGAGTCTCTGGGATGATAAAGTTCTCGCTCCAATGTGAAAACGGCCATGAGTTTGAAAGCTGGTTTTCAGACAGTGAGGCATTTAATGCCCAATCAGAAAAGCATCTGATTTCCTGCCCTCTATGCACGAGCACGAATATTAAAAAAGCGCTGATGACTCCCAATATCTCAAAAAAGAAATCGAATAAACTCTCTGACTTTCCAGCCCCTGAGCTTGCTTCAAAACGACGCGAAGCTCTGGCTCTTGCCTCTCAGTTCGTAGAGCGTATCAAGAAAATTACCGATGACGTTGGAGATAAATTTCCTGAGGAAGCACGCAAAATTCACTATGAGGAGGCCCCTGCCCGGCCCATTTGGGGAACAGCATCCCCGGAAGAAGCCAAAGAGCTCATCGAAGAAGGCATAGATGTCATCCCTGTGCCGTTCTCACCTAAAGATCAAAATTAAACGCCACAAAACACTTCTCAAGAACTTTCAAAAAGAGCCGGTTAAGTCCTTGCATCAAAACCTCTTCAATCGACATAGATGTTATTAACCGAAAAGACCTCGGCCTCTTCAATTTCTTCCGTGCAGTAACTCGGCTCACGGCTGCCCGCAACAATCCAGCAAAACTGACCCGCTGAAAAACGCCACATACCTCGCCAATGACCACGATGACAGACGAGTAAATCTCCCTCATCATTGACTGAAAACTCATAACCTCTTTCAGCCAACATGCCATACGTGCGTAAACGAACAGCAAGTAATGCTACGTGCTGAAACCTATCCGCAGACATTATAGTTCCCTCTTTTTAGTGCCCGAGCTCATGTTCAGCCTCTTTTTTAGGCGCACAACCGCAATGCCTCGGACGAATTTTTTTTCTAATAAAAAAATATCAAATCAAGAAATTGACCGCAACTTTTCACTTCAATTCAGAAAAACAAAAAACAAAAACAAACACGCCTTTTTCATACCAATGAGATCATCTTTATTTACTACAACACGAAGCACACTTCCCTTTCTCTCACTTTCACAATGACGACACATCAGACAACTTTCTTCTCTATGATAAGCTTCCTCACCCCTTAGAAAGAGTTCCCGCCACAACTTTCTTTCAATAATCTCCCGACTTACTTTCCGACATCTGGAGCCTCAAACATGTCAGCCAATGAAACACCGCACACACTTGCCTTTGAAGAACTTGAGGACACTCCCTCAAACAACAGTGCGAACCCAACCATTGGCGATTTGATCGAACAACGCCTCACACGACGCGCAATAATGTCAGGACTACTTGGCACCACGGCCATTGCAGCCACGCTCTCACCTGCAGTACTCCTGGGTGGTTGCTCCTCGCAACCATCAACAACGCCCTCTTTTAATTTTGAAGAGTTATTGAGCGTCATCGACGATAATCATCATGTTGCAGAAGGCTACAATGCCGATGTTCTTATTCGTTGGGGCGACAAGGTCTTGCCGCAAGCCCCGGAATTTGACCCCTATGCCCAAACCCCAAAATCCCAAGCAGCACAATTCGGCTACAACAACGACTTTGTCGGCTTTATTCCACTGAACGGCAGCTCAAGCCACGGACTACTCGTCGTCAACCACGAGTACACCAATGAAGAACTGATGTTTGAAAATATCGGCATACAAAGCCGAGGAAAAAAACGCTTCAAAGATATCGACGAAAAACACGTCGAAATCGAAATGCTCGCTCACGGCGGATCAGTGATTGAAATCAAACGCTCCAAAGATAAGTGGGCCGTATTGGAAAATTCTTCATTCGCGCGGCGCATTACAGCAAAGACACCTATGAAGATTTCCGGCCCCGCCGCAGGCAACAACAAGATGAAAACAAGGCAAGACCCGCACGGCACCACTGTCATCGGCATGATCAACAATTGTGCGGGAGCCACCACGCCATGGGGCACATGGCTCACCTGCGAAGAGAATTTTAACGGATATTTTTGGAACAAGAACGCCGCCCGAAAATCACCCGATGCAACCGCCCTGAAACGCTACGGTATTCCCGCCGAACGCTACAACTGGGGGCAATATCACCATCGCTTTAACCTCGCCAAAGAACCAAACGAGGCCAACCGCTTTGGCTGGGTAGTAGAAATTGACCCAACTGATCCAACCTCGACGCCCAAAAAGCGCACAGCTCTTGGTCGTTTCAAGCACGAAGGAGCAGGAAACATCATCAATGGCGATGGACGATTTATCATTTATCAGGGCGATGATCAGCATTTCGAATATATCTATCGCTTCGTGACCGACGATAAAGTCGACAAAACCAACCCAGGCAACAACAAAGACCTTCTCGACAAAGGAACCCTTTATGTGGCGCGTTTCAACGCGGACGGTTCCGGCATATGGCTGCCACTCGAGTTCGCCCATGGTCCCTTAACAATGGCAAGTGGCTTTCATTCTCAAGGCGACGTCCTCATTCATGCCCGCCTTGCCGCCGATCTGTTAGGCGCAACCAAAATGGACCGACCAGAAGACATCAAAGCCAACGAAAAAACCGGCAAGGTCTATGTCATGCTCACAAACAACACCAAACGAAACGAAAATTCCACCGACCCAGCCAATCCCCGCGCTGATAATAAATTCGGCCACATCATCGAAATCACACCAGGTGGCGGCGATCACGCAAGTCCAATCTTCCACTGGGACATCCTCGTCCAGTGCGGCGACCCTGAAATTGCGCAGGTGGGCGCAACCTTTAATCCTGAAACCAGTGAACACGGTTGGTTTGGCATGCCAGACAATTGCGCCATCGACGCCAACGGCCGCCTCTGGATTGCAACAGACGGTAATACCGCAAAAAAAACAGGTCGCACCGACGGCATCTGGGCCATTGAAACCAAAGGTAAAGCGCGCGGCACATCCAAATTGTTTTTCTCCTGCCCTCGTGGCGCGGAAATGTGTGGCCCAACCTTCACGCCGGATATGGAAACTTTTTTTGTCGCTGTCCAGCACCCAGGCCAAAGCGAGGATGGAGCAGTTTCAACATTCGGTAACCCATCCACACGCTGGCCGGACTTCAAACCTGACTTCCCTCCACGCCCCGCAGTGGTCGCCATTACCAAAAAGGGCGGCGGGAAAATTGCCATCTAGTCAACACCGGTCAGGCTTTGACCTTCTCCGAGAACGACAAATCAGCCGCACAACTCAGATTAGTGCGACAAAAACGCAAGATAAAACCGAACTACAATCCAACCAGACCCTATGGTAAACATCTTTCACCCTTGCATCCTGCCCACCGGACAGTGCAAACAATCATCTCAGATAATTACCTTCGGCACTTTGGGTGGAAACTCGGTAAAACAACAACCAGCCCCCATCTAAGAAGCCGACAAACGAACGGCCGGAGATCAACGAAAATGCCAACAATAGCGGCAAGCGAGACAACATCACAAAGTCAGACGGAAACGAAACTCCGCCACGACTGGACCAACGAAGAGGCGCGCGCCCTCTATGACGCTCCGTTTAATGATCTGCTTTTTCGGGCCCATGTTATTCACCGGCAGAATTTCAACCCGAACCACGTTCAGAAATGCAAGCTTTTAAGCATCAAGACAGGTGGGTGTGCTGAAGACTGCGGCTACTGCAATCAGTCCGCCCACCACAACACAGGCCTCAAGGCAAGTAAGTTGATGCAGGTTGAGCGCGTCCTACAAGGCGCCCGTGAAGCCCGCGATGCCGGCGCGACGCGCTACTGCATGGGTGCCGCCTGGCGCGAACCGAAAGAACGCGACATGGATACCATAGTCGCAATGATCGAAGGCGTTCGCGCTCTTGGCATGGAAACCTGCATGACACTGGGCATGCTCTCCCCCAAAGATGTCTCTCGCCTGCATGATGCCGGTCTCGACTATTACAATCACAACATCGATACCTCGGAGCGTTACTACCCCGAAGTCATCAAAACACGCAATTTCAAGGACAGGCTTGAAACGCTGGCAAACATCCGTGAAGCAGGCATAAATGTTTGCTCGGGCGGTATTCTTGGACTGGGCGAAGAAAAACAAGACCGCGTCGATATGTTGGTAACCCTTGCTAACTTGGAGGAGCATCCACAAAGCGTTCCCATCAACATGCTGATCCCAATCGAGGGTACACCGCTGGAGAACGCAAAACCCGTCGACACCATCGAGTTTGTCCGCGCCATTGCCCTCGCCCGCATCCTGATGCCACTCTCAGACATCCGCCTGTCAGCCGGTCGCAGTGACATGAGTGATGAAATGCAGGCCCTATGCTTTTTCGCAGGTGCCAACTCCATTTTCGTCGGCGATACCCTGTTAACCGCCGACAACCCCGACGAAGACAAAGACGACATACTTTTCGGTAAGCTCGGCATCGAACCGACACCACCAAACATCTGAAATTCGGGATTGCCTTGGTAAAACCATGCAAGAAAAGCGCGACAAATCTTCGATTTCTGCCGCGCATGTTCGCTCACTTGAAGCTTTGAAAAGTCGCAACAGATACCGCGTCTTGTCCCCACGAAAAAACCTCGACTTTGCTTCCAACGACTATCTCGCTCTTGCCAACTCTCCAGAACTTGCTGCCGCCCTGTCACAACAGCTCGCCCACAACACGCCGGTTGGCGCCACCGGATCACGACTGCTTCGCGGCAACCACCAACAGCACGAAGCCCTGGAAGCGCAGGCCGCCAGTCATTTTCAAACCCAGGGCGCTCTTTTTTTCTCCAGCGGCTTTCTCGCAAACTACGCAATATTCTCAACACTACCCATGCGCGCAGATCTCGTTGTCTATGATGAACTCATCCACGCCAGCGTCCACGATGGACTGAAAGCCGGCAAGGCAGAAACCAAAAGCGCCCGCCACAACTGCCCACAATCTTTCAACGACATCATTTTATCTTGGAGAACCAACGGCGGCACCGGTCGTGTTTGGATCGCCCTTGAAAGCCTCTACAGCATGGACGGCGACCGCGCTCCACTTCTTGAGTTTTCTGAAATCGCCAACACCCACGATGCATTCCTGATTATCGACGAAGCACACGCCACCGGCGTCTATGGACCGCAAGGCCGTGGACTGGCATCACAGATCGCCAGCAATGAAAACGTCATCACAATGCACACCTGCGGCAAGGCCTTGGGGGCTATGGGCGCGCTAATTTGTGCCCCAAGCCCGCTACTGGACTTTTTAATCAACCGCTCCCGTGCATTCATATATTCCACCGCACCCTCTCCCCTCATGGCCGCCTGCGTAAGCTCCGCCCTTAAAATATCGGCCGGCGACGACACAAGACGCCAGAACCTTTCGCAGCTCGTGACAACCGCTTGTCAGCACCTGGCAGAGTATTGTGATATCCAATCCACAGGAACCCAGATCCAACCCATTCTTATGGGTTCCGATGAGCAAGCCCTTGCCATCGCAGGCGCCATGCAGGCTCACGGTTTTGATATTCGCGCCATCCGCCCCCCTACGGTGCCAACAGGAACTAGCCGATTGCGCCTTTCTTTCACGCTGAACGTAACACCCGACCAAACCCGCAACATGATTGAAAAGCTCAGCGAAGAACTCGCTCGGATAAGAAAATGACAAATGGACTGATCATCACCGCCACCGATACCGACGTCGGTAAAACAGTGTTCTCGGCCGCTTTGGTCGAAGCCCTGAAAGCCCACTACTGGAAACCTATTCAGGCCGGCCTCGAAGATGAAACGGACCTTGAGACCGTCAAACGCCTCACCAATGCCAGCCAGGAGCGTCTGCACCCGGAAACCTATCGCCTAAAAACACCCTGCTCACCCCATTTTGCAGCTGAAATTGATGGCATAACCATTGACCCGCAAAAGCTTCTAATTCCCAAATTCCCAAATTCTGAAAATATCCCGTTGATCATCGAAGGCGCGGGCGGGCTTCTTGTCCCCCTCACCAACACACATCTCCAGATCGACCAATTCAAAATCTGGGGGCAACCAATCATCCTTTGCGCTCGTACCAAGCTTGGCACCATCAACCACACTCTGCTATCAGTGGAAGCCATCAAGAACCGTGGCTTGCCGTTGTTGGGCATTGTCTTCATCGGCGATACAAACACAAACACCGAACAAACAATTGCCAATTTCACCGGTGCGCGTATTTTGGGAACACTTCCAATCCAAAGCCCTCTCAACAAAGATACGCTTGCCAAAGCTTTTGCAAGACACTTCCACACCGGAGATTTTCTGCAAAAACCATGACCACGAACAACAGTTCACCAGTCTGGCACCCCTTCACGCAACACGCGTTGCATGGTCCTATGCTCCCCATTGCTTCCGCCAAAGGAGCCTGGCTCACCAGCAAGGACGGCAAACGCATCTTTGATGCCATTTCCTCCTGGTGGGTCACCACACACGGCCATTGTCACCCAAAAATTACCAAAGCCATTCAGCGCCAGGCCGAAACCATTGACCAGGTCATCTTCGCAGGCCTCACCCACGAACCTGCGCAATCCGTCGCCGAAACACTTGTCGAGATCACGCCCGAAACGCTAAATCATGTTTTCTTTTCCGATTCAGGATCAACCTGCGTCGAAGTGGCAATGAAAATGGCACTCGGGTACTGGCGCAACATCGGCCGGCCCCGCACCCGCATTCTCGCCCTGGAACATGGCTACCACGGTGACACAATCGGAACCATGTCCGCTGGAGCGCGAGGCGTGTTCAACGCCGCTTATGAACCCCTGCTTTTTGATGTAACCCACCTGCCGTTCCCGCAACATGGCGCAGAACAAAACACCCTCGACGCTCTGGAAAGCGCGTGTCGCGCCGAGCCAATAGCTGCACTTCTCATCGAACCGATAATCCTTGGAGCCGGCGGCATGAAAACCTACCGGGCCTGCGTTCTATCGGAGATGAAACGGGTTTGCGAAGCTTATGGTGTGTTGTTCATTGCTGACGAAGTTATGACCGGATGGGGACGAACGGGAACTTTATTCGCCTGTGAACAAGCAAGTATATCACCCGACATCTTGTGCCTTGCAAAGGGTCTGACAGGCGGTTCTCTGCCGCTCGCTGCCACGCTGTGCACCCCAGAAATCTATGAAGCTCATTTTTCCACCGACCGGACAAAAACCTTTTTCCACTCAAGTTCCTTTACCGCAAACCCAATCGCCTGTGCCGCGGCAAAAGCAAACCTTGAAATATGGAAGACGGAACCAGTTCTTGAACGCATAGGCGCACTTGCTTCCATTCAAGCCGAACAATTGAAAAGCCTCAGCCACAACAAAAGGTTTGAGAACCCACGCCAAGCCGGAACCATCACGGCCATAGATGTAAAAGTCGATGATGACGGCTATCTCTCAAAAGTCGGCCCCAAGCTCTATGAAACTTTTCTGGAACTGGGAATTCTTCTACGCCCACTCGGCAACACAATATATGTGATGCCGCCGTACTGCACCACGCCTGAAGAACTGGCTACCGTCTATCAAACTATCTCCGACACGCTTGAGTCAGGTGCATAGTCGAAAAAACATACCTCCTTGGTATTTTTCACATTCCTCTGATCTGGCTCTTTCTCTTAACTACGGAAATACTCTACAGTCCTGTCCCAAACCCAGATCGCAAAAAGGAAGCGCCTTGGCTGGCCTCGCTAAATCTCTCAACAACATCGCCTCTCACTACGATGTCGTGGTCATCGGTTCCGGTTATGGCGGCGGCGTCACAGCCTCACGCCTTGCCAGAGCCGGAAAAAATGTCGCGGTTCTGGAACGTGGACGTGAAGTCCTCACAGGTGAATTTCCCAATCGCTTCCCCGAACTCAGGAATGAACTTCGAATATCCGGCGCCACCCTCCGCTCAGGTAAACAGGATGCACTTTTCGACATCCGCCTGAATGAAGACATGCACGTGATCGTCGGATGTGGCCTGGGTGGTGGTTCGTTGATAAACGCCGGCGTCGCCCTTCGACCGGACGATCGTGTCTTCGCCGATCCTGTCTGGCCCGATGAAATACGTAACGACGGAACGCTCGAAGAGGGCTATCGACGCGCATCCGCCTGGTTGCAACCCAACTCGCACACTCAAGCCAACAATCTGACAAAATACCAAGCCCTCGAATCCGCCAAGGATACCACCGGCGGCAAAATGGTGGCTCCCACCATTGCAGTAAGTTTCAAAGATAAAATAAACCTGGCCGGTATTCACCAACCCGCCTGCACATTATGTGGAGATTGCTGCTCGGGCTGCAATGTTGGAGCAAAAAACACCGTAGCACTAACATACCTGCCGGACGCCGTGCGTTTTGGCGCCGAGCTTTTCACCCACGCCACTGTAAAAACAATCCAAAGAAACAACCACTCCAATCATTGGACCGTTCACATTACCCCGACGCCATCAAAAGACGCAGACCAGCCCATCGAAAAGCTCGACACTTCAAAGCAGGTCCAGGTAACAGCTGATATTGTCGTACTTGCAGCAGGAACCCTCGGCTCAACAGAAATATTACTCAGATCCGCCCAGGCAGGCTTACCCCTGTCTCAGGCTCTGGGAGAACGTTTTTCCGCCAATGGCGACATCATCGCATTTGGTTACGGAGCCACCCCGGAAATAAATGCCGTTGGCATCGGCCACCCTCCCAAGATAGAGGGCTTCGAAGTTGGAACAGCTGTATCCGGTCAGCTTGAAATTGACGACGAAGAAAACATCGACAATGAACTTCGCATTCAAGACGGCGTATTGCCCTCTGCTCTGGCACCAATTCTTCCTGTTATGTTTGTCCCAAACGGCCGCCTGCTCGGAGCCTTGAAGAGTCTCATCAACGGTGTCTACAAAGGGCCGTTCAAGCACCTGCAGACGTTCTTTGCCGTCTCCCATGATACCGCTAAGGGAAGCTTCACACTCAACAACGATCGTCTTTGCTTAAGCTGGCCGGGCGCCAAAGATGAACCGGTTTACGCTCGCCTCGACGCCATGCTCGAAAAAGTCGTCTCAAACGTCGGTGGCTCTTACGTAAAAAACCCACTTGCCGGCAGTGTCATGGGCCATCAACCGGCCACCGCACACCCTTTGGGCGGATGCGCTATGGCCGACACCTCATCCAACGGCGTCGTCAACCATAAATGCCAGGTCTTCGACCCACACCAAAACGAATCTCCAAAAGCCGTCTATCCCGGCCTATACGTTATTGATGGTGCCATTATTCCCCGCTCACTAGGGGTCAATCCACTGTTAACGATTACCGCTCTTGCAGAGCGCGCGTTGATCCATATCAGCGCAGACTACAGTTTGAATTTCGATTGTGAACCCGTCAACACAAAGACCCATGCCACGCCCTTCGCTCCAAACCCAACCACCAAGGAATATGACAAACCGGCACCAAGCAATGAAAAGCACGATACTGAACACGCTGGATAACCCCAAAGCATGAACGACTCCGAATCGATACTGACAATTGCCACGCACTTAATTCTTTCAGGTGACCAGGACCTGCTTGAAATTATCCTGCTGTCTCTTCAAGTATCCCTCAGTGCAACTGTGATCGGGTGCATAATCGGCCTGCCCCTGGGAGCCGCCCTGGCTGTGATAAAGTTTCCAGGCCGTTCCTTTGTAACGTCCCTTCTAAACACCTTCATGGGCCTTCCCCCCGTCGTTGTCGGGTTGATCATTTATCTGATGTTATCGCGCCAAGGTCCGCTGGGTACATTTGGCCTCCTCTACACGCCACAAGCAATGATCATTGCCCAAACGTGCCTCATCGCGCCTTTAATTGCCGCCCTATCACGACAAGTCACAGCAGATCTGTTTTCCGAATATAAAGAGCTCTTCAGCTCACTTCGCCTGAACGTCTGGCAACAAATCGGCACCTTGATTTTCGAGGGCCGCTATAGCCTTACCACTAGCGCACTGGCGGGTTTTGGTCGCGCCATCGCCGAAGTGGGCGCCGTCATGATCGTCGGCGGCAACATTGATCACGTCACGCGAGTCATGACGACGACAATCGCTCTTGAAACATCGAAAGGAAATTTAGCATTAGCCCTTGCCCTGGGCCTCATCCTGATCATGCTGGCGTTCACCGTCAATGCACTCGTTTCGATAATATCATCTTCAGCAAGAAAGCGAGCCTATGCTTAACCGGCTCACACATAACCTCGACAAATCCAACAAGACCCTGGCGCCGAACCGGGTAACTCCCATCTCGACAAAAAACCTGTCTTACAAAACCAACGGACAGACGCTGCTCACCAACCTGAATATCGAAATACCCACAGCCACAAAAACCATAATCATGGGTGCAAATGGCGCTGGAAAAAGCTTGCTATTGAGAATCCTACACGGTCTCATCCCACCCTCTAACGGCTCAATCTCATGGAATGGTGTTCCCATCAATCCCGCCATCCAGGCTGTTCAGGCAATGGTCTTTCAAAGGCCCGTTCTACTGCGCCGCTCCGCCATTAAAAATATAGCGTTTGTTTTAAAGCACCTACAGAAATCAGAACGTTTGGGAAAAGCCGAATCCATTCTGGAAGCGGCAAAGCTTTCTCACATTGCCAACACACCTGCCCGGCTTCTCTCAGGCGGCGAGCAGCAACGATTAGCCATTGCCCGCGCCATGGCGAACGAGCCCAAAATCCTCTTTCTGGATGAACCCACGGCGAGTCTAGACCCGGCCTCAACACAGATCATCGAAAAAATGATCGAGACCGCCTTCAATTCAGGCACAAAAGTCATTCTGATCACCCACGACATTGGCCAGGCACGCAGGCTCGCAGATGACATTATTTTTCTAAATCAAGGCCGTCTCTGTGAGGCCACCCCAGCTGATAGCTTCTTCAAAAAGCCCAAATCAGCAGCAGCTCAAGCCTATCTGAAAGGCGAGCTTTTCCTCGTCGATCCTGTGGAAAATCATGAGATCTCTCCAAAAATTTGACCTCACGCCCCCAGTCCCGCTACACGTCTAACAAGATAATCAGATATCGCGCGCATGGGAGCCTCAAATGGTCGAACTACTCGGCTTTATCAATTACCTCATCTATCTCTACACCATCGTAATTCTAGCCTCCGTCATCATGAGTTGGCTTATCAACTTTGGTGTCATCAATGGCTACAATCCCACCATACGGGCAATCTACGACTCCTTGCAGGCCATGACCGAGCCACTTTTAAGACCCATCCGCAATGCCATGCCGAACTTCGGCGCCATTGATATATCCCCAATCATACTCCTTCTGGCCTGCTTTTTTGTTCAGTCAGTTGTAATTCCCAACCTCATTAAACTCTTCATCTGATGAACCCTTCCTCGCCTCCCCCACTGTGGGCGATCGGCGCTGGTCACATTGATTTTAAGGTGCGCCTCACCCCCAAGTCTCAAAAGAACGAGATCGAAGGAACAGACTTTTACGGCGACGAATTGATACTCAAAGCCAGAGTTCGGGCCCAACCCACAGAGGGGGCGGCAAATCGAGCACTTGAGATATTGTGCGCAAAATGGCTGTCTGTTCCCAAGTCGTCGGTCTCAGTCTCAAGTGGTTCTAAATCTCGGATCAAAAAAATACGTGTAATAGGCGACCCGGCCATACTTGAAAACAAGTTTGTGGAGCGTCTCAATCTCACACGGAAATAGGACACATCAGACCCAATTCACCGGCAAACATACATCAACCATACCATTTTGATGCAAACCTCCACTTGGTCGTTTCCATCAAAATCAATGGATAGATTACTCATCTATCAGACAGGATTGTCTGAAAATTTTTTCAATTGAGCCTAAGCCGCCCAACTATAAAACACCGATGGAGGAAACCAGAAAAGATGTCTAGCGCCCGAATCATTGACGGCAAAGCCGTTGCAGCCGATCTTCGCGCCGAACTCGCCAAAAAGGTCGCCGATCTAAAATCACAACACGGCATTCAACCCGGCCTCGCCGTTGTGCTCGTAGGAGAAGACCCAGCCAGCAAGGTCTACGTCAGAAATAAAGGCAAACAGACAGTCGAAGTCGGAATGCATTCTGTTGAGCACAAGCTTGATGAAAACACATCGGAAGCTGACCTCTTGGCACTTGTCCAACAGCTCAATAACGATCCTGCAATAAATGGTATTCTGGTCCAACTCCCATTACCCAAGCACATAAACTCGGAACTGATCTTAAATACCATCGACCCAGACAAAGACGTCGACGGTTTTCATCCCACCAATGTTGGCCGCCTCGCCATTGGCGAAAGATCACTGGTACCATGCACACCGACAGGTTCCATTATCCTGGCAAAATCAGTGCAACCTGACCTAACCGGGTTGGACGCCGTCGTGATCGGCCGCTCGAACATTGTCGGCAAACCCGTCGCGCAGCTTCTGCTTCGCGAAAATTGCACAGTGACCATTGCCCACTCGCGAACCCGCAACATTCAATCAGTCGTAAAGCGTGCGGACCTCATCATCGCTGCGGTGGGAATTCCTGAATTCGTACGTGGCGATTGGATCAAGCCCGGTGCTATCGTCATTGATGTCGGCATCAATCGCATTGAAAAGCCTGATGGAAAAACCCGTCTTGTGGGCGATGTCAACTTTGATGAAGCCTCAATAGTAGCGGGTTCAATAACCCCTGTACCAGGAGGTGTCGGCCCGATGACCATCGCATGCCTGCTAAAGAACACCCTGGAAGCAACCCTGATGCAAAAGGGTCTGCCCTCTGCCTAGAAAATACAAAAAGAAAAAAGGGAGCACGCCATACCTAAGTGCTCCCTTTTTTGTTCTCTTCATCGCTTTTTGTACAATTCAATTTATGTCAACCACCCACATCATTGGCAGATCATTTCGAACGATACTTAGACGTGCCAGCCAGTTAAGCAGCTCTGCTTTGCGCCAGCGTTTCACCACGATAACTCAGCGCTTCGGCCACATGAACCTTCAAAACAGCATCAGATCCCTCAAGGTCCGCAAGCGTTCTCGCAACCCGCATGGTGCGATGAACCCCGCGCGCTGAAAGCCCCAGTTGATCACCGGCTAGTCGCAACAACCCGGAACCCTCTTCATCAAGATCCACAAGGCGTTCCAAAAGTTGACCGTTGCATTGGGCATTGGCACGAATATCAGCAGCGCCCATTTTCTCAAACCTGCGAGTCTGACGCGCCCGCGCAGCAATCACCCGCTCACGAACCACGTCGCTTTCCTCGCCAGTAGGCGCACTGACAAGCTCACCAGCCGACATCGCCGGTAGCTCAATCTGTAAATCAAACCGATCCAACAGCGGACCCGATATACGCGCTTGATAATCAGCCGCGCACCGGGGGCCCCGTTTACAGCTTTGTCCTGTTCCACCACCGCACTTGCAGGGGTTCATAGCCGCAACAAGCTGAATGTGAGAAGGAAACGAAACACGGTTATTGACCCGCGCAATGACCGTTTCCCCAGTTTCCAAAGGCTGGCGTAACGAGTCCAGCGCCTGGGAAGAAAATTCTGGAAGTTCGTCAAGAAACAAAACGCCAAGATGCGCCAGACTTACTTCTCCCGGGACCGGCCGAGAACCACCCCCCACAAGCGCCGGCATACTCGCCGAATGATGCGGAGCGCGAAAAGGTCGCTCAGTGGCGAGTTTTCCGCCCATCAATGCGCCCGCCAAAGAATGGACCATAGACACTTCAAGCATTTCAGCAGGCAACAGCGGCGGCAATATCGAAGGCAGGCGTTCCGCAAGCATCGACTTGCCGCACCCAGGTGGTCCGATCATCAGGAGATTATGGCCTCCCGCCGCACAAACTTCCAAAGCACGCTTGGCACTTT
>JAJRZC010000273.1 GCA_024275435.1 Alphaproteobacteria bacterium | reverse complement strand
CGTTGCCCTCGAAAACTTAATTCAATTTCGACGTCAACTGCAGTTTGCATTGCACGGCACGTATGTTCGTGCGTTGCCGCTAGGTCTAAAACAGTGCAGTTGTGTAATCCTGCTTGTTATTTGATAAACGGGTTGGTTACACGCTCCATGCCTATGGTGCTTCCCGGGCCGTGGCCGCAGATGAAACCATAACCGTCGTCCAAAGTGAGCAGTTTGGTCTTGATGGCGTTGATTAATGCGTCATGGTCACCGTAGGGAAAGTCGGTTCGCCCAATGCTGCCTTGGAACAACACATCCCCCATGATGATGAATTTTTGACCATGGTCAATATAGACGAGGGAGCCAGGGGAATGACCAGGGCAGTGTAATATTTCGAATTGCTTGCCGGCTATCTCGAGCTTTTGGCCTTCTTCGAGCCAGGTATCTGGCGAAACATTACGTGCTTCAAGACCATATTCGCGACCTTGCTCTTCCAAGCCATCGAGCAAGAACTTATCGGCAAGGTGTGGGCCTTCAATTTTAACTTTTAGTTCGTCACGTAAGTGGTCGGCACCACCTGCGTGATCGATATGACCATGGGTCAAAACAATCTTCTGTGGCTGCATGCCAGTTTCATTGATCGCTTCCAATATCTTTCCGACTTCGCCACCGGGATCAACGATGGCCCCTTCTTTGGTTTCATCATCCCAAATCAGCATGCAGTTTTGCTGAAAGGGCGTGACAGGGATGATGGCGGCGTTGAGCGCTTTTTTGTTTTTCGTTATTTCAGGCTTAGTTTCGGTCATTGTTTTTTGGCTGCTTTATTGATTTCATGATTTTCGCGGTATCGGTCCAGACTGATTTCAATAGCCTAGCTCAACCCGTCTGGCCAGCTTACCTAGTTCTGCTCGCCAAGCAGAAGCATTCCACACTCTGATCTGAGATGGCAAAGAAAAACGGGACCCTTCAGGGTCCCGTTGTTTTTTCCGTCGTTGGCAGGTGTGAAGACGAAACAGCTTAGGCTGCGGCGTTCTCATTACTGTTGGTATTGTTTTGTGGGTCGCGCAGAACGTAACCACGTCCCCATACCGTTTCAATGTAATGCTCGCCGCCGGTTGCAGCTTGCAGCTTTTTGCGCAACTTACAGATGAAAACGTCGATGATCTTCAGCTCAGGTTCGTCCATGCCGCCATAAAGGTGATTCAGGAACATCTCCTTAGTGAGCGTTGTTCCTTTGCGCAGCGAAAGCAGCTCAAGCATCTGGTATTCTTTGCCCGTTAGATGCACGCGCTGATTTTCCACTTCAACGGTCTTGGTATCAAGATTGACTTTCAAATTGCCCGTTGTGATCACCGATTGTGCATGGCCCTTGGAGCGACGTACAATGGCGTGGATTCTGGCGACCAATTCATCCTTGTGGAAAGGCTTTGTCATATAGTCGTCAGCGCCAAAGCCGAGGCCACGAACCTTATCTTCAATGCCAGCAAGACCCGACAATATAAGGATAGGCGTTGAAACCTTGCCCACGCGCAGAACCTTTAAAACCTCGTAACCGCTCATATCCGGCAAGTTAAGGTCAAGCAAAATGATATCATAATCATAAAGCTTACCAAGGTCTGCACCTTCTTCGCCAAGATCAGTCGTGTAACAATTGAAGCCTTCAGACTGAAGCATTAGTTCAATGCTTTGAGCCGTTGCACTATCATCTTCTATGAGTAGAACTCGCATTCCCGTTCCTCTTTTCCTGACTGCCTGTCAGAACCGTTGCCCTATAGTGAAGAGAACGCCACTGGTGTAATCAGTAATTCATCGTTAGGATTTAGACATATGAATGTTAACAAATCCTAATTTTGTCTTGTTGCTTACAATTAAATTCCAAAAAAGTTTGAAACCTTTTGGTAAGCACTAATTTTACGCCCGACAGTGACTGCTAAGCTTTCATCCGAAAGGATCAAGCCTCACCAAACCGGGCCCGCAAAAGCGAACCGGCTTCCCCGCATGAGATTTCGTAAAATACGCTTTCGAACGCTTTGGAACTTTGATGGTCAACTTTGGAGCACTGAAAACTAGAACCGTGAGGTTTTGTGTCCCAACGGTCTGAAATGAGATACCGTGCACGCGACCCTGTTGGTCATACGACTCAAAAATACAAAGCCTTTTCGTGCTTCCACGACCCAGAGGATCGGTATTACCGAATCGACAGATTCAGCGTTGGCCACATCAAAAAGCGACAAATCAACAGATATCATTATTCGGTCAAATTCCAAATAAGCGATTCGGAAAAACAGGCCCCAAAATGGGCGGTCTGCTCACATCCCTTTTCTGCGTGGCCTTAGCGCAACGTTAAGTCGACTATGCCACTATTAGGGTGAACACAGGGCTGGGTGCATCCCAGAACTTGACCAAGCCATGTTTCGCATCGCAAATTAATGCGATAACTGATGAGAATGCGTGAAGTATCAAGAATTGTTGGCATAATTCTTGATTATCTATTAAGTATATATCTTCCTATGTTCGGATGAGTGTAAGGGTATCGAACAATGATGTCATTTGAAACCACAGTACGGTTAAAGCGCTTCGAAGCGGACGAGAAGGCCAGAAAAGTTGAGGATCTCGAGTATATGATCCATGATTTTGAGCAGATGGTCTCGGACCTTTCCCATCAGATCATGGCTGAAGAAGAACGTAGTGGTATTAAGGATCCTTCTCACTTCTCCTATTCCACATTTGCCAAGTCTGCTGCGCAGCGCAAAGATAACCTGCTTGCCTCAATTGAGGAGTTGCGTGAGAAACTTGAAGCAGCACAAGCAGAGCACCAGGAAGCCAAAGAAAGCCTGGAAAAAGCCACTGCCGCTGGAGAAGGCCGGGAAAACAATCGCGCATCACGTTTTGCAACTGCCGAGAGCGAAGTGAGCCCAACGGCTTCTCGCTAAAACTATAGTGTTAATTTACTCAGCGTCCTGACGTAAAAGCCCGTGACCCAAGATAGGTCACGGGCTTTTCATTTTGAGACGCTTGGGTTCCATGGAGCCTGTGGGCGAGATTGTTCAACAAATCATGGTGATGACAGAGAGCGAGGCTTATCCCCCCTCACCTTATAATCATCATAAATTTTGACTTCCCCGCACTGATGATCTTGCTTATTTCTGAGGGCGTCACGGTACCGGCTGAATCATGAAGCAGTAACAGAACCATTATTACACTTCATTGCCTCTCATTAGCATGGATGGAACGGCAGTTGACTGGGCTTATTTCAGTATTTCGTCCTTTTGCTTGTCGCGTACGCAGCGGCCTCACTGCCCATGTTGCGATGTTAGGTCTGGTGACTGCTGGTTGTGGGGGGCAGATCAATCCGCAATCCCTTGCGACGGGTGCTTTAGAATCAATTCCTGCTTCTGCCCTGGCAATTGCCGCTGGACACAAAGTTCCCGTAGGGTCGCCTACGGAAGTCTATTCAAGGATTGCCCGGGGGGCGCTGTCCTGTTGGCTTGGCGGGCAAGGTGAGCTCCGGAAAACACATTCATTTCATGCTGTTGCTGCGCCACGTCATAAAGGGGGATTTTCGCGGATCATCATCTATCGGAAACCTAAAGTTCCTGATCCCAAGACAAAAGGGGTGCAAGCGTTCCGCATCGACATTTCAAAACAAGGCAACAGTGCCCTTGTGGCGGCGGAAAACCTAAAGCTGCCCAAGGCACTTGGTGAAAAAATGGTTGTTGACACCCATCGATGGGCCTCAGGGGAGGAGGGCTGCATTGAAGGAGGGCTGAGGGAAGGTTGGAGCCCGGATTTAACAAAAACGACCTCGAAAACTGGTAAGAAGTGAGAGATCACAGGCTCATCGGCAAATATCCAGCACTGGGCAACCCGTAATTTTTTAATGCTAAAATGAAGATTCAGCTCTGACTTCTTTGCCCTCAGCATTGAAATGCCGGAAATGAGATACTGGACCTCAAGCAGAATAATTTAAAAAAGATGCAGTCTGGCAGCGAAATAGCCATATTTCACGGACAGCAGGCGCTGGTGTGAAGCAATATCAGCGGTAGTCCTGCACGCGTGTGGCACGAAGGCCAGGAAGGCCGTGCTTATCGATTGAGCGTTGCCAAGAAAGAAACTCGTCAACTGTCAGCGTATATCGCTCACAGGCCTCTTCAATGCTCAATAAGCCTCCCCGCACAGCGGCAACAACCTCTGCTTTGCGTCGAATCACCCAACGTTTGGTGTTCGTTGGCGGCAAATCCGCGACTGTCAGTGGGCTACCATCTGGCCCTGTGACATACCGCACTCGGGATCTCATGTGATGTTCGGTCATATTATTCGATACGCTCTGTTACGCTTTGTTATACCCTGTTGGCCTGTAGATTATTGATAAACGAACTACTTTAAAGTTGACCTAAACTATTGAAGGCAATTTTAGTACAATTTTATGTATTCTTGTATCATCTTGGTCTTTACTATTAATTTTAAAATAATCTACGTTTCAACTTGATGCGTTTTCATGATTCTCGAGCAAAAATGCTCTAAATCACGATATTGATCACTTGATTTAAAACTCAGAGACCACATTTTAGTCTTTCTGTTTCGATCCAAAGCTAAGTCTATCTTGCCTTTTTCAGGCCATTCGAAGCGAGGCTTTAAGGATAATGGGTCTCAGTGCCTGGCCTGTTGAAAGTGAGGATGTGTCTTGTTTACTGAGTTTGATGCCAAACACCGAAGCCTTGCCACTCCTGCCCGTGTACCTCTAAATAGAGCTATGAGCGGCGTTGGGCTTTGGTATTGAAACCAAAATATTACGCAGGTTCACGACGAAAACGTGGCAAACATAGATTTTTGCCTTTTGTTTTTCACTAGCAATGTTCATGCTTTAGCCACTTAACCAAAGATAGCAACTTAACTTCCCATGGCTTCTTCCAAAACCCCAGCCCCAGGTGCTCTTGCTTCCGATGGACAGCAAACGTCGAGCGACAAACAACTTCGTGTTGTGGTTGCAATGTCCGGTGGTGTCGATTCATCGGTCGTTGCTGCGCTCATGAAGAAGGCCGGGCATGAGGTCATCGGCATCACGTTGCAACTTTATGATCATGGTGAAGCAACAGCTCGCAAAGGGGCTTGCTGTGCCGGGCAGGATATCCATGATGCTCGTGAAGTTGCTGCTAAGTTAGGTATTGCCCACTACGTTCTAGATTATGAAGAACGCTTTGCCTCTGCTGTGATTGATACCTTCAAAGACAGTTATATTGCGGGTGAGACACCGATCCCTTGTGTGACCTGTAACAGCCAAATCAAGTTTAAAGATCTCTTGGAAACCGCACGCGAGCTTGGTGCCGATGCCTTGGCCACCGGCCATTACATCCGTCGTCGTGAAGGTAAGAATGGACCTGAACTGGTCCGTGCTCGTGATGCCGAGCGAGACCAGAGCTATTTTTTGTTTTCGACCACACGTGAGCAACTGGAACAACTTTGGTTTCCACTGGGTGATTTGCCCAAGCCTGCAGTTCGTGAGCTTGCCACTGAACTCGGTCTTCCCGTTGCTGACAAGCCTGACAGCCAAGACATCTGCTTTGTTCCCTCGGGACGCTACACCGATGTCATCGCCAAGCTGCAGCCTGATGCCCTAAGCCCTGGGGATATCGTGCATGTTGAAGGGCACACACTGGGGCAGCACAAAGGAATCATCAATTACACCATCGGTCAACGAAAGGGGTTGGGTATTGCTGGCCCGGAACCGCTTTATGTCATCCGGCTAGACCCTGTGCGCAACGAAGTCATCGTGGGTCCGAAATCTTATCTTGATTCACGGATTTTGCTGCTTCGGGAAGTCAATTGGCTTGGCTTTGAACCTCTTGAAAAAGCGCTGAGTAACGGCCCTATTGAGATATTTGCCAGGGTCCGTTCCACACAGGAACCACAACCGGCTCAGCTCATGTTGAATTCCGATGGCCAAATCGGTGTTGAGTTGCACAGCCCAGCAGGTGGCATCGCGCCCGGGCAGGCTTGCGTGTTTTATTCGGACAGCAGTAATGATGCGCTTATTTTAGGGGGAGGTGTCATCAATTCCACGCAAAGCGCCTGGAGTGAGGGAGAAACACGCGTTGCCAGTTAAGTTCGGGCCGGTTAAGTCCAAACCCTTGTTTTTAGCTTGAGCGTCAATCCGACTTGTCGTTATTTCCTGATTTTCGCCTCCAGAGCATAGCCATGCTTGACAGCGGGCCCAGGTGGTTCCTATAGACGGGTCCCTTGGACGCTTACGGGTTTTCTTCTCGTTGGCTCGTCCTGGGGCTTTTTAGCGCTTCTAGTTCACTTGTTCACTTGCCGAACTGACTTCAGACATGTTTTCTTGCTGGCCTTCGGTTCGAGTGAAATGGGGTTCTTGCTTTGCTTTTTTGGAGCGGGGCTCATAGATGAAGCACTTATGGGGCGGAGTAGCTCAGCTGGTTAGAGCAGCGGAATCATAATCCGCGTGTCGGGGGTTCAAGTCCCTCCTCCGCTACCAACAAAATCAACGACTTAGCAATTATCCCTCCGCACACATCATAACTCATAGCTAACACATAGCTAACACTAGAGCGCAAAACAAAGCGGGTTATTGGGTGTTAAAGAGGGGTTTTCAGCTCAACCTAACGATGTGCTCTCATCGGTAAATGGTCTCCCGGTGGCCAGCGTCTAGCACAACGATATCTTGGGTCTTGTGATCAACTCGGCAAATAATGCGCTAGTCGCCAGTGCGATAACGCCAGCGACCTTCTGGCAAACCGCGCTGAAACGGTCGAGCATGGCGCGACGTTTTCCAATCTTCTCGCAATATGCGAGGCGCGCGGGCAATGTGGTGCAAAGGTGCTGGGGACTGTTTCGACGCTTTGTTGAAGTTCCGGTGATGCTATCAGTCGTCAAAATCGTCAAGGCGAGCAAGGGTTGGACGCGCGGATTATACAAAGGGCAAATTATTGAACATGCCAAGGTGCCCACCTTTTCGGCGTGCCATAGTGAAATCCCTGAATATTTATGCGCCAGTATCGATAAATTGCTGATTTAACCTTCGACAACGGGTTGTTTTTCGTATCTCAAGCCGGAAATTGCATTCTTGAGAAAAAGATCGTGAAGCTCATCCGGCATCAGTTTCATTCTCTGGCGGGTGGCATTGTGCCAAAGGTGCTTGCCCTTAATTTTTGCGTGCACGAATGCCCTAGTGTTTGTTTCCTGTTTTTTTGCCAAGGCGAACTTCGTTTCCACCAATCCTGCCCCGGGGGCTCACGATCTGGTTCGCCCAAACAACGATTAGACTGGTCACCGATATTAAATCTGAAGACCATGCAATCTCTCATTCTTATCTCGGGTACCGCCCACCTATCTGGGGTATCACCCTCCGGCGCTCCCGGTGGTTTATTCTTCTAACAACTATGTTCCATGCTTGAGAATTTCCAACACGCATACCTTCAAAGCAGCTGCGTTCGTGATTTAAATCACCTTG
>JAJRZC010000272.1 GCA_024275435.1 Alphaproteobacteria bacterium | reverse complement strand
TGAGTGCGGAAACTAATGCAGGAGTTCATCCGTATAGTTTATTGGATCCGGCATTACCAGCACCCGTAGCTCAGCTGGATAGAGTGCTGCCCTCCGAAGGCAGAGGTCACAGGTTCGAATCCTGTCGGGTGCGCCAAAAAATCCAATAAAAACAGTTAGATAGAGAAACGGGTTTTCCCGTCACTTTCTCGTCACTATTATTTGGCACAATTCTGGCACACTTGGCACAATCAAGGACTTCCAGACGTGGCTACAATCAGAGAAAAGGGATCATTTCAGTGGCACGCGCAGATACGCCGGAAAGGGTGGCCCCGGCAGACAGCCACCTTCAGAACCAAGAAGGATGCGCAGGCATGGGCTCGAAACCTTGAATCAGAAATGGATCGCGGTCAGTTTGTTGACCGCTCGGCTTCTCATCGCACGTCATTTGCGGAATTGATCGAACTCTATCTCCGGGATGTGACCGACAAGCGCCCCAGCGAATATTCGCAAGTATCAGAGCGCTCTCGATTGGAGCGTTTTTTGCGTGAAGAAAAAGAACTTTGCGCCCATGCTGTTATCAATTTGACCCCGGAACATTTCGAAGATTACCGGGACCGCCGTTTGAAGCAGCGCGTTGGTAGAGGAAAAAGCGGGACAAAATTATCAAAAACCATCGCACCAGGAACGGTCAAACGCGAGCTGACCATGCTCAAACGCGTTATCGATTATCGAAAGAGACGATTGGGTTTGCAGATTAATCCCGTAAACACGGAAGATGTTGTTCGCCCAACAGTCAATGATGAGCGCGATGTCAGGCTTACAAAGAAAGAAATGGCGCGTTTTCTTGAGGTATGTGGCAATGCCCGCAACCCCTGGCTCCGTCCTTTTGTTGAAATGGGATTTGAAACCGGCGCACGTCGCGGCAGTTTGCTCGGGCTTCACTGGGATGATGTCGATCTGGAAGGCCGGACCGCAATTTTGCGCGGCGTAAAAAACAGCCGCAGCCCTGATAAGATTATTAATCACACAATCGGGCTATCACCACGCGCGTTGGAAGTTTTGGGTGCGTTGCCGCGCAGTGAAGAAGGAAAGGTATTTCCGATCACATCAAACGCGCTGCGTCTGGCGTTCAACCGGGCACGGGACAAAGCAGGCGTTTCGCATTTTCGTTTTCACGATACGCGTCACGAAAGGACATCGAGCCTGTTTGAAGGTGGATGGTCACTCATACAGGTAATGGCACAGACAGGGCATAAAGACCCGAAATCCGTCAAACGCTATGCCAATTTGGCCAAAGACTATTTGGCGGATGAACTGGCAAAGCTTGATAAAAAGCAGAAAGAACAGGCAAAACAATGATGCAGCCCTCAATTTTTGAAGGCTGCATCTCTGGCCATTTTTTCGGCGATAGTGGGACGACCACGTTTTCGTTTTGTTGAAACCGGTTCCTTGACTGCCAAGGTTGAAGCACATTCCCGGTGCTGATCAACAAATGCCTCAAGGTCTTTGACCGCAAAGAAGGTACGCCTGCCGATTTTAGTCACGACAGGACCGCGTCCTTTGTAGACCAGATCACGCAATGCAGCGCGCGAAAGCGACAGCGCATTCGCAGCACCTTCGTAATCCAGTATCAGCACCAATGTATCTTTGCGTTCCATGCCCCTGTTATGACGATTCACCAGCCGAAAATCCGGTCACGGATTGGTCACGGAGCAGGAAACCGTTACTGGAAGCGGATTTTCAGAAAATGTTAATATATTGTTAAAGCAAAGTATAATACAATATAGTTAGTATTGAGAGATGTATTATGAACACGCCAACATACATAACTCTAATGCAAGCACGGGCAGTATTAGAGAGATTGGGTATTCAACTATCCAGACGCCAGATAAAAAGGGCAGCCGAAATGGATGCTACAGGGCGGCGAAAATTACCGTTTTTCATTGATCCCATTGATAAGAAGCTAAAAATCGAGAGAGGGACGCTTGTGCGCATCTATCAGGAGTTGCAGGTGGAAGCAGAGAATAACTTGCGTTAATGAAGTAATAATGATTCACTACTGGAAATATACTTTATGAAATTGAATGTCAGATATAAGAAAACGGGTCGGTAGCAAAGGCACAACGTACCAGGTTCGATACCCAAGCAAGAAAACCAAATCGGGCTATGCATTCTCCACCTTCAACACATTGAAGGAGGCCCGCGCCTTTTTGGAAAGTGGAAAGACTTGCGAGGCAAAAAATACACGCCATAGTGAAATTCAGACCGTGGCGCACGCCATCGATATGTGGCTTGAGATTTGCGAGAGCGAAGGGCGGGATGCAAGGGAGCCGGTTTCACCATCAACCCTCGAAAATTATAAATGGCGTTCTCGTACAATGAAGTCGTTCGGTTGGGATCGTAATCTACGTGAACTTGAGGAAGCGGATATTGTAGCCTTCAGGTCATGGCTGAAACGCACATGTCCAATTGATCAAGCTCAGAAAGTGATGTCGTCCTTTCATTCTGTTCTCATTGAAATGCAGCGACGAGGCGTTATTACTGATGACCCCGCGCAGCACGTAACAATACGAAAAGACCCCCGCCTCAAAGAGCCGGTAAAAATTCCCACAGTCGAGGAACTGCAAGAGATTCTTCGAGCGGCAGATATGTTGGCTAATTCCAAGAATCGCGAAGTTTCGGCGGCTTGGGAGCGCTACAGGCCGATGATTTACCTTGCTGTGGATAGCGGTATGCGGCCTCAGGAATACCTCGTATTACCAGCGCTTGCATTGGAAGAAAAGGGTATCAAAATTTATCAAGCATTGGACCGTAGCAATCGAATCGGGCCGCCAAAAACCAGAGCCGGTCGCAGATATATTCCAGTAAGTTCCCAATCTTTGGATATGGTCAGGCACTATACTTCAAAGAACGGATCGGATGAGTTTGTTTTCCCGACGAGAAGAAATGGCGGTTATCAGCGCTACAACGTCTATGTGCGACGAGGTTTTCACAAATTGATGGAAGAGGCGGGTTTCGTTACAGAGGTTATCGAAAATGGTCAGACAAAGCTTTTGAAACATTTTACACCTTATTCGTTACGACATTTTTTTGCATCTATGCTTATCGACAGAAATATAAGTCTGAAATACATTCAAACCGTCATGGGGCATGAGAATATTAAAATGACATTTGATGTTTACGGTCACATCATTAAAAGGAAAGAAACTGACGAATTAAACCAAGAGGGTGGTATATTACATCACTTAACTTGAATTGTTGTGGCAAATATGTGGCAAGACCCTTGTAACATACTGTTTTATTAGAACTTTAATCTGCTTTGGGAGCAGAGGGCCGGGAGTTCGAATCTCTCCGCCCCGACCATAACTAAAACAATAACTTAGCGGAATACTATGGTAACAAACGGCCCTTCGGGGCCGTTTTTGCCACAAAATGGCAGTCCTCTGTAACCCGCAGTAATCTGCCCTTCTCTTTTTTATTCCGTTTCGCCTTGTGGCAAGTTTGTGGCAAAAGCCAGACTAGGAGTTTATCAAATGCCAATAGAATCTATTGATTTTCAGTTGCCAGATGGTGTGGAGATTAAAGGTGAACTGCTATTTCTTTACAATGCGGATAGCGCTGGTCCCATATATTATCTTCAGGCAATTCGCTCGGTGGGTAAAAAGCACACAGATTCAATGCTTGAATCCTACGATAACCTGAAGTCACTAACGGCGATGAAGCTTGCTCAGCTTTTGCAAATTGAATTCGACTGCATATTGTCACCACCAAGTAGATATGAATTTGCTTCCTTTTATAAGACACAATTCCTAGAAAACGGTAATAGTAAAGTTGATATTTCCGATAGGATTACGAAAATTAGCTCAGTGACCTCTGGCGAGAATGAAGTATCCATCCATGAGCTTTATGAATCCTTGAGCTACAGTCAGCAAGGTGATGAGGCTGATTGGGCATCAGTGCTGATTGTTGATGATATTTATGCCACTGGTAAAACAGTAGGCAGCATTTTGGCGCGCCTTCGTGAGGCAGGATTACACAGTAATGCAATTATTACAGTCGCCGCTCCACTTCGTATTGCTGGGAAATGCCAATAGATGGCGCCCCTTATGGAGACATTGTCGGTTTGAACTGCCTTGCACGGCGCATATTAAGCGTGCGCACGATGTTCTCATATGATGCCAACGCATTGCGGCGTTCATGCGAGCCCTGATTTGAACGGGCAAGCTGCTGACTGACTTCATGCAACAATGCTCTGAGTTCGGTTTCGTTAAGGCTGTGTAGTTCCTGGGTCATGATCAATCGATCCATGATTTCCTCCCCAAATCTCCTTGGTTTTGAAGACCCCGCCAATCGAGGTCTTTGTCGGAGGAAGGATGAATCCGGCCTGCTAGTGGCTACCGCACCGCCATTGGAACAATGAGAGGCCGTAACGAAGTGAAGGAGCTTCGCGCTTGTCGCGAACGCTTGCCGTATTGCCGCGCAGGCCTGATAAACCCGCTCGTCTAAGCAAAGGCCCTATGGCGATGTCTTCATGGCGCTTAAAGGATTTTGGAGAGGAATTGGTTCGGCTGACCCTGCCTATGGACTGCCAGATGATTTCGATACCGGCACGCAGTAGCACTTGTCTGCTGAAATCTGGCTCGGTTTGCACGTTTCTATCGGGCTAATGACGCAGTGATGAGATTGGCAAGTGATTACGAACACATACCGCTGAATATCGTTTCCGTGCATGTCTGTTCATGACAACGCGCTCCTTGTGGCGTGTTTCTCAATTCATGACGCTTTTTTGGCCGGTCTCGGCCCCCGGTCAACGGCCTGCCCGCACCACCTCATTTCATGAGCCGTGTTGGCCGTTTCGTCTTGCAGACTGACCGCTGGCCTGTTCCGCCCGGCCCTGGCTCTCCGCGTCTTGAGAAACAACGAAGACAAGGAGAAAAATCATGACAAACAAAACAGCACAGAAAAGAAAACCGCAGCGGCTGGATATCTACACCCGCATCACAAATCAGATCATCAGCGCCCTTGAGACCGGCGTGAAACCCTGGACCCAGCCCTGGGACGCAGCCCACGCTGCCGGGCATGTTTCAAAACCACTGCGTCATAACGGCAAGCCTTATGCCGGAATCAATATCCTGACGCTTTGGGCGACATCGATGGAACGGGCTTTTGCAGCGCCGATCTGGATGACCTTCAAACAGGCGCATGAACTTGGTGGCCATGTCCGCAAGGGCGAGAAGGGCTCGCCCGTCGTTTACGCCGATACCATGGTCAAATCTGAAGAAGGTGCGAATGGCCAGCAGAAAGAACGTTTCATCCCCTTCCTCAAAGCCTACAGCGTCTTCAATGTCGATCAGATCGAAGATTTACCGGACCATTTCTACGCGCTGGCCGATAATGAGCCCAATCCCGATGAACGCATTGCCAGCGCAGAAGGATTCTTTATGCAGGCCGGTGCCGATATTCGCCACGGCGGTGATGCTGCTTTTTATACGCCATCACAGGATTTCATCCAGATGCCAGCATTTGAAGCATTCCGTGATGCACAAGGCTATTACGCCACACTGGCCCACGAAAGCACCCACTGGACTCGTCATAAGTCCCGGTTAGATCGTGATCTTGGTCGCAAACGTATGGGCGATGAAGGCTATGCTCGTGAAGAACTGGTTGCCGAACTTGGCGCTGCATTTCTTTGTGCCGATCTGGGGATCACGCTCGAAGACCGTACCGATCATGCCGCCTATATCGGCTCTTGGCTCAAAGTCCTGAAAAATGACAAACGCGCCATCTTCACCGCAGCCGCCCATGCGCAGCGCGCAGTCGAATATCTGAACGGCTTGCAGTCAGAAAATTCAATCACCGAGGCCGCCGCTTAGGCGGCCTTTGCCATTTGAAAGGAGACTATTATGAATTCCAATATCCAAATACATACCCTGATCTGGGAAAGCATTGAACTGGAAATCCGTTTCACCAAAAGCTGGTCCGTCTCGTTTGAAAAATCCTACGGGCATTCAATGGCTCACCTTGAAATCAGGACGATGACATCCACGCATCAAGCCGT
>JAJRZC010000271.1 GCA_024275435.1 Alphaproteobacteria bacterium | reverse complement strand
TGGAACGTCGCTATGAGGCGTTACAAATTCTCGTTCATCCCATGACCTACCGAGACGAACTCACAAGCGACCGCGATGCGCTCCAGTATTTCTTGTGGCGCAAAACTCTGGAGCTGTGTTCGTACAACACCAAGCAAAACCGGATACTGACCCAGCCGGGTCACACACTGTCCATGGAAGATGTGGCGGCGTATATCTCTGAGCGCGCAAAAAAACAAATATCTAAGACGTAACCCGTTCGCAGGGCGTGAAACCTTAGTTGCCGGGCTTCATGGGTCTCTAACTCTTCTTGTCCAAAATAACGTTTATGACATCTTGGCACATGTTTCGCCAACCAAACCGGCAACCAGTTTCACATCCTCATTGGTCATGCCTGGAAACAGCGGCAGTGCTATGGTTTCATCTTCCAAGCGCTGCGCCACAGGAAAATCCCCCATGGCATCACCATATTTGCCGCGATAATATTCAGTCATAGTGACACAATGGGTGCCGGGGCGCGTGTCGATATTTGCTTCTTTAAGAGCCGTCATAATCTGGTTACGTCGTTGGCGTCCTTGTCCCTCAACAGTAATGACATAAGATTGGTACGCATGACCATCGGCAAACGCAGCCTCATCCGGTAATCGCAACATCTTCACTGAAGAAAGCGCTGTACTATAGTCCGAGGCACGCGCCCTGCGCGAACTCAGCAAACCTTCAAGTTTTTGAAACTGCGCCACTCCCACGGCAGCCTGTATATCACTCAGGCGTAGGTTAAAGCCAAGATTAGGAAAGGCACTCATTGACCAGGGGCCAAACTCTTCATCTTCGTTGGCAACACGCGCAACACAGCCATGGTTTCGCAACGACTTCAGGCGTTCGGCCATCTGCTCGTTGGCGGTTGTGACCATGCCGCCTTCACCTGTGGTGATCGTTTTGCGTGGATGGAAAGAAAAACATCCGAAATCACCGATCGTTCCAACCATGCGACCTTTATATGTTGTGCCTAGTGCGCAGGCTCCGTCTTCAACCACAAACAGATTATGCTTTTTCGCAATTTCAAGAATTGGGTCCATATCTGCAGACAACCCAAACAGATGGACAGCAACAATCGCTTTGGTAGCTGGCGTAATTTTCTCTTCGATCTTCGTCACATCAATGTTGCAACTGTTAGGTTCAACATCGACGAAAACGGCCTTACCTCCCATATACTCCGCACAATGGGCAGAGGTAATCCACGTAAACGCGGGAACGATCACTTCGTCACCGGGCCCAACCCCAATTGCCGCCATGGAAAGATGCAGCGCCGCGGTGCAAGATGTTGTGGCAATGGAATGTTCGCAATCTTGATAATCAGAGAATAACTTCTCAAACTTATCCACGAAAGGCCCTTGCGTTACCCAGCCGGACTGTAAAGCAGCACGCACATTTTCAACTTCTACTTCATCGAATGAGGGAAACGCTAATTTCATCTCTGGAGTGGTCCCATATTGTTGGATAGCCAAGAGGCAGGTCTAAGCTACAAGCTAGAGTATGATCAAGAAGCTATTCTCAAACACCTCGCATAAATTCCACCTTGGCCCCTTGCTTGGGTGAGAGCAGGTTTTGCCCGACACCCCGCGGCAAAACGTCGTCATTGTTTCAAAACCTAGGCCCTTTCACACAGAACTCGCCTGAGCTTATGAAACACAGCAGACGTATTTAACCACAGTCCGGAGTACTTTTTGCATCGCGTTTCATCATAAATCCCGCGCAAACACCATTAAGACAGAGGCGTTTTTCAGCAATTTCCATGCCCTGGGTCTGATTGGCCAAAGGATTTACCCCATTCTGGCCTCGCCGCCAATTCTACTGCGAATTTGCCCCATCTCAACAGAACCATGCTGAAGCAAGCAGCGCACTCAGTTCATCAGAATTCGTCTGAATTTAGCTGATTTCACATCTTAAAAAGGCTGCTGAAATGAGCCTGATATAAGAGCCTTGGACCATTGACTTTTTAATCCGTCCTAAGCTAATTGGCCCTCAGGAGTTCACGGGCCGCCATTTGCTCAGGACCGGCGCTCAGGAGACCAGAAAAATTGTGTCCGCTCTGATCACCCTTGATCCGAATAACCACATGAGAAATAAGATTGATGGGGATGAGTGGCATGGCGATGCCCTGTGTTCCTGTTAAAAAAGTCTAGGATATTTACATGGCGTCGCTCAGTTTAGCCTCCGTGGATGACGTCATTGGTGGATTGAAAAATACCAATGGCTGGCTCGCTCTTACGCGGCGAAACTTGGCATCCTTAAACCGGCGATCCTCCATTGGTATCGTTTGGCAGATGCTGTCGACAACCATTTTTATTTTAGCGCTATCATTCGTATATAGCGCAGTATTTTCAATTTCTCTTACTGAATACATACCCTACATCGCAGTGGGGTATGTGACTTGGCTGTTTATCTCTAACACGCTCGCCTCGGCGCCCATGATTTTCATTACCAACAAGCAGTATATTGATCAGCGGAATTTACCACTAACCACATATGTCATTGCCGATGTTCTGGCCAAATACTGCGTTTTCATGCTTCAGTTTGCGGTCAGCATCGTCTTTTGTTTTTTACTTTCCGTAAAGCCAACTCTTGCCTTATTTTTTCTTCCCATTTCCGCAGTTATTTTTTTATGCACGTCTTTTGCGGTTTCAATTATTCTCGGGATTCTCACCGTAAAATATCGCGATGTGGCTCAAGTGGTGAATTCGGTCATTCTGATCATCTTTTTGTCGACCCCCATCCTTTGGAAGCCAGGTCTATTGTCGGGTCGCGCGTTCATAGCAGATGCCAACCCATTCTTTCATTTCATAAATATTGTTCGAACGCCGGTTCTCGAAGGCTACGTGCCACTACTCTCTGTGGCTGTGACCGTCTCCGTAGCACTCGTTCTTAACGTCGTTGCGCTCTTTTTATTATCTCGATACAAAGACCGAATTGTTTTCTGGCTATGAGCGAGGTTGGCACCGCAAGATGACGCATGTACAAGTACGAGACATCCATCTTTCCTATCCTCTAATGCGCAATCCCGGCTCGCTTCGTAAGTCAGTCGTCAGGCTGGCATCATTTGGCCGCCTGCAAAACGATGCAGGTGCTGACTATGTTTCGATACACGCCCTGAAAGGGATTTCCTTTTCTTTTAAGGATGGAGACCGAGTTGGTCTTATTCGGCCAAACGGCGCGGGTAAGTCCACCTTGTTAAAAGTTTTGGCCGGCATCTATAAACCCAACAGTGGCTCGCTTGATATAGATGGCAGCATAGAAACACTCCTCGACCTCGGCTTTGGGATAGATCTTGAGGAAACGGCCATAGAGAACATTCATTTCGTGCTGAGAATTCTGGGCACTCCTAAACGGGAAATAGCCGCTATCGAGCAGGAAATCACGGACTTCACGGAGCTAGGCGAATTTATGGATCTTCCTGTGCGGACATATTCCAAAGGAATGTTGACCCGCCTTTCCTTTGCTTTAGCGACAACAAGTAAGCCCGACATCTTGTTAATGGACGAGGTCGTTGGTGCAGGAGATGCGAAGTTTTACCAGAAGGCGAAGCGCCGATTACAGTCATTGGCCGAACAAACCAAAATATTATTTCTGGCGTCTCACTCCAACGAATTGATTCAAGAGTGGTGCAATAAGGCCATTTGGATCGAAGATGGCATCGCGAAAAAACAAGGCTCCATGCAGGAGGTTCTTGACGCGTACATGGAAAATCAAGCTGCAGGTTAAACTGTTTGAAACAACTTACTTTCGTCGTTTCAAATTCTGCCCCTCTGTGCGAGGCCCTATGGATCAACGAGTTTGCTGTAAATCAAACCATTGGGATTCTAAGCGGCTTACAGAACCACCAAAAGCAAACAAGCGAAGCTATAGGGCTCCCTATCAACGCAAGTGAGCGCAGCGAATCGTAACTTGGAATGTACTGGAACTGTGGATATCAAGACATACTCCGCAGCCGTTTTGAATTCATTGCGCAAATTTATGCTAGATATCGAGAGACTCGCAGTATGAAAATGAAACATTGCACGGTTTTGAAAGCATACTTTCAATTCAATAGGGGTCCTCCTATTTCTTTTTCACGGAACAGACCATCATGTCTTATGCGACCACAGACAATCAAACCGAACTGACATTGAGGGTGCAAGATGATGCCATCTCACCTAAGACTAAGATCAAGCCCTGGAGCGGGGTAAAGTCATTGAAAGAATTGACCAGGAAGTGGCGTCGCAAGATCAACGACATTCTTAAGCAACGCGATTTTACTGAGGAGCGTTTGCAGTACCTTCTCAATGAGGTCAGCGACCTGCGTATTCAACTTCGTGAACTCACCGCTGCTCAGGCGGGAAGCGAAGGCGAACAGGGCCAGACAAAGGAAAGCTTTTCCTATCAATGGTCCCAGATCACCGAAGGCATGGCCCTGCTGGGAGATAAAGACTTCGAGAAACAAATGCTCGAATTACTGAGCACCTATGTCGATCAGCCGCGAGAGTGGTTCCAAGGCAAGCGCGTGTTGGATGCGGGATGTGGCATCGGGCGTTGGAGCTATGCATTCTGCAAGCTCGGATCTAACGTCATGGCAATAGATCAAAGTGCCAGCGGTATCGGTCACGTCAAAGAGATGTTAAAGGACCAGCCTAATTTTGATGCCCGCCCAGCCGACTTGCTGAAACCACTCCCCTTCGAGCCAGAGTTCGATCTCGTTTGGTGCTACGGGGTGACGCATCACACGGGCAACACGAAGCTTGCTGTGGAGCATGTGGCAAAGGTGGTCAAACCCGGTGGCCGACTGTTCTTGATGATCTACGGAGAGCCCACAAAGCCATACGAGTTCAACGAAATAAACACCTACGTCGAACTCCGCCGAGCGACAGAACACATGACCTTCGAAGAGAAGAGAGAATATCTAGCGGAGCGTTATCCACTAGAACTCGTCCATGGCTACTTCGATGCCATCAGCCCAAAAATTAATGATCTTCATCGTTTCGGTGAGATCGAGACATGGCTGATTGATCTTGGTTTCAAGGATGTTCGCCTCACATTGGACAATCGCAACCTTCATATCGTTTCAGATTTACCCAAATAAACTGTTGATCCCTTGTCAATTGGGTTAACATTCAGCCAGGAAATGTGCTCGTCCATTTTGGACGTGTACATTTACTGGTAGAAATGCTCGCTCACGTGCATCACTTTTGCCCGTCATAAATAAAAAGTGAGACTTTCCGTGTCACAAAAAGATGGTGCAAAGATATCAACACCTGGCAATGCTGAGCTAACACAGTTACGCGTTTGGCTGAAGGAATTCGAGCTCCGCAAGGGGCGCCCGCTTCGCGTACTGCATATAGGTAATATTGCCGGTAACGGTTATCTAAACACCAAATTCCTACGCTCGGTCGGCGTCGAAGCAGATCTTGTGTCACGCGACTATTCCCACGTTATGTCATTGCCGGAGTGGGAAGACGTCGAACTTCTGCACACCCACGGAGATGACAATAATCCCAAATTCGATGAGCGGGATGTCCAAGGCTATGAAAGACCTGATTGGTTCATTCAAGGACCCTTCCTACTTTGTGTCGAAATGGTTCAAAGTCGGTACGGAATAAATGGGTCAATCTGGCATCGGTTCCTTGTTAAGGTGATCCGCCCTAGAAAAGCCATCACGGCGACCATGGGCAACCGTGTGCGTTACGCATTGTTCCTGGCACTTTCCCATCCAAGACAATTTCTTTCCAGGGTTTATTTGCAATTCCGCAGAGCCGTTAAGGCCCGGAATATTGCACCAAAATGGTTGCAACAAACTGTGAAGGCATGGGAAAGCCGACCCTTGGTCCAAAAAATATTATTCAACAAAAAAAACCATATCATGAAGCTCTCTAAAAAGATTTGCGCCTTGTTTCAGCAGCGTTTCCCAGACCGGCCAGATAAATTGACTCCGGCCGAAGTGGCAAACATGAGTGTTGACGCTCCCCAATACAAGAAAATGTTCGCCCCCTATGACATCGTGCAAGCCTATGCCACAGAACCAATTGGAGCTCTGCTTAGCGGCAAGCGTCCCTACGTTACCTTTGAGCATGGCACTTTGCGGCACTTTACAACCGAGGACGACCCCCTCCATCGCCTGACTGCACTCGCCTATCGTGAAGCGGACCACACCTTCATTACCAATGGCGATTGCTTGAGCTACGCGGAACGACTCGGAATTGATCACTATTCGCCCATCATCCATCCCGTTGATGTTGAGCAGCATCGCCAGGATTTTAGTAAAGATGCTCAGCGCATTCGTGAGGAGCTGGGTGCCGAACTACTTATCTTCTGCCCCGTCCGGCACGATTATGAAATCAAGGGAACCGATAAGGCAATTGAAGCATTGCCCTTGATCAAAGAGAAAACAGAGCGGCGCGTTGTTATGATAATGAGCGCATGGGGAGAGCAGGTTGAGGAAAGCCGTGCAAAAATAGAGGCGCTGGGCTGTGCCGAGAACGTTGTCTGGCGTGATAGCATGTGCCGTATCTCAATGATAAAACATATTCAGGCATCTGACATCGTTTTCGATCAATTTGTTCTCCCGGTCTTTGGTTCCACCGCGCCCCAAACAATTGCGGCCGGTAAACCGGTGGTTTCAAGCTACGTCCCCGAAGAAACAAAATGGCTTATTCCAGAACCCGCACCAATTGTTTCAGCTTTCTCTGCAAAAGAAATCGCAGACCGCGTCATAGAAACCCTCGACCCAAAGTGGCGCGCAGATTATAAGGTCCGCGCAAGGCAATGGATTGATACCTACCATTCACCGCAAAATGCGATCATCGACCAATTGCGCGTCTATCGAGATGTGCTTGAGCGCTATGGCCCCACTCCTAAGAGGCAAATCTCAAGCTAAAATCCAAACCCAGAGAAAAGGCCTCACCCACAGCGCGTGCAACAATACCAGTGCTCTGTTGGTCCGATATGTCGTTTCTTCAGGTTTTACGTCCCGCTCAAAAGCCACTGCGAGCAAGATGGTTCTTTATCGTTCAAACCAAAAAGGACTTTGAGGGTAGGGGAGCTTGTAGGGGGCAATGGCCTCGTCAGACTCAGCTTTCACAGCTCGAATCCAGATTTCGGGGTGGTCTTTGGTCCGTTCAATCACTCCAAAGCCACGTTTTCGCAAAAAGCCCTCGACATATTCAAAATCCAACCGACGATTGATCAAAGGTGCATAGATGTCGTGGACCACATGAATCTGATCCATTTTGCCACGGGCTTTTTTGGTCAAGAACGCCATTTTCTCTTTCGCGCTTGATAAAGAATTGTACCGAAGCCGCTCTTTAAAAAGAGCAACATCCTCATCCATGGCCAGGCTTTCTCGCCCATAAAGATAGAGAAACAGGACACCACCATCACAGACGAGATCACATAGGTTCTCCAAAGACCGATTGAAAGAGTGACAGTGGTGAACAACACCCCAAGACCAGACCAGATCAAATTTTTCGCCTGATAAATTCTGGTTGATATCTTCAAGGCTGGAGACTTTGAATCGTTTTGTTATATTGATATCTTCTTGGGCTCTTTTTGCTTCCTCAATGGCCACTGAGTTAACATCGACAGCAGTTAGGTTGACGCCAAGCTTGGCAAGCCCAAAGGCCCACCGTCCATTCCCACAGCCAGCGTCCAAGACACGTTTGTCTTTAAACCATTCAGGTTTCAACAAGAGTTCTTCGTTGGTGATAATATCGGTGATGTTGTCTCGAAATACAGGGTCAGACAAAAGGAAACGGCCCTTGGGAAGGTGCTCCCATTGAGAAGCAAAGGCAGTCTCGGTCTGCGTCTTGGTTATTGGAAGCGAACGGTCCAGATCATGGACGGCATCATAGAGCAAGCGATACAAAAGGTCGATATCGGCGCGGTTGGCTTTAAGCCCACCCATGGAATTACGCCAACGACGCAGCCGTCTAACTGCGGGGGATAATTTCTTTATGGTCTTCTTGAGGCCGACTCGTTCGGCAAGTCCGCGAATATCAATCATATAGGACCAACGTAAATTCGTTTCTATTTTTGCCGAGCGCGAAGCAAAGCACCCTATTGGAAAGCCAAGCGAATATCAACAGCGCGGTAAGCGGCACAAGTTAGATGAAAGTGTCTATTACGGAAAATTCTTACCGTTAAAGCAGGTTCAGTGAAACCTCTTTCAAACCACCAGGGAAACAAATCAAAATTCAGCTTCCTACTGCACATTTCCAAGATTCTGGTTGACCAAGATTCTGGCTGACAAGGAATTGCCTTCACCCAGATTTTCTCTTCGTTCAATTTTCCCTCACCCCAACCTGGCTGCATTCCATGATTGCCCTCAGCGTGCATGAAAGTCTTCCAGCCATTTCGATAACCGCTCAACCTGAGTTTTATTCAATCGCAACCCGAGCTTTGTACGCCGCCAAAGAATATCGTCGCTTGTTCTCGCCCATTCCCGCGTGACAAGATATTCCACTTCACGTTCATAAAGACCGGATCCGAAATGCTCGCCCAGATCCTCACTCGAAACAGCACCATCAAAGATCTCATAACTCAGTGTCCCATAGCATCGAACAAGGCGCTTGCACACTTCCGCAGACAGAGCCGGGCTACGCTTGAAAAGCTCATCGACAATGCTTTGTGATCCTCCAACCGGAAAATCACCTCCCGGTAGAAAAGATTTCCCGGTCCACTGATTTGTAGCATCGGGAAACACGTCGCAAAGACGTGACAAAACATCCTCGGCCAAATGACGGTAGCTGGTTATTTTCCCGCCAAATATAGAGATAAGCGGTGCCTCACCGTTTTTGCCCTCACGCTCGATAACAAAATCGCGCGTTGTAGCTTGTGCGCTGTTGCCTTCTTCAAAATAAAGCGGGCGCACACCGGAATAGGACCACACCACATCGCGTGAGGAAATGGGAACTTTGAAATATGCGCTTACAGACCGGCAAAGATATGCACTCTCCTGGGCACTTATTTCCAATCGATCAAGAGCACCCTCATAATCCGTATCGGTTGTGCCGATTAACGTAAAATCATCCTCATAGGGTATGGCAAAGACAATGCGCCCGTCGTCATTTTGGAAAATATACGCACTGTCATGATCAAACAGCTTGCCAACAACGATATGGCTTCCTTTAACATGACGAAGCCGGGAGCGCGATGAGATACCCACAACCTTCGACAAGACCTCGCCCACCCACGGCCCCGCTCCATTGACAAGGACACGCGCTGAAACGGACGTGTGCTCACCGCTGTGAGTATTGCGCAACTTTATCCACCAAAGCCCATTTAACCGCTTTGCTTCAATAACTTCCCATGAAACAAAAATCTCAGCACCGCGTTTCGCCGCATCAACAGCATTCAACACGACGAGACGCGCATCATCCACCCAGCAATCCGAATAGGAAAACCCAACAGAATACTTATTCTGCAAGGGCGCCCCGGCAGGATCCAAGTTCAGATCTATTTTGCGAGAACCCTTGAGGATTTGCCGCCCCCCAAGGTGATCATACAAAAACAAACCCAGACGAATAAGCCATCTGGGTCGCAAACCGCTATGATGAGGCAAAACGAAACGCAAAGGCCAAATAATATGCGGCGCACTTTGCAACAACACTTCTCGTTCCCTCAGCGCAGCGCGAACCATGGAAAACGCATACATTTCCAGGTACCGAAGTCCCCCATGAATGAGTTTCGTCGAAGCAGAGGACGTCCCACCGGCCAGATCGCCCTTTTCCGCAAGCATGACACGAAGGCCTCGGCCCGCGGCATCTCGCGCAATACCGCATCCATTTATTCCGCCGCCGATAATGACAATATCAAAAGTCGTCACGCCTGATTTCCCACTCCCGGTAACAATGAGGTGCCCTTGCGACATTTCGTCGTTTCCACCCCTAACTCCACACCGCTTATCCCCAGAACATCACACGATCAGGCCACGGGACCAAAGGTCTGGAGCAACACATGGTAGGCGTCAACAAGACAACCGCAGATCGTCTCTCATAAATCATATATCCCCAAGACTTCCCCAGAAATTTTCTGCCCCACCATCGCCCAAACCGCCTCAACCCGTCTCAAACAGCACTCTTGAGGGTAGCCTCAGCAACACCTTTCCGGCTTGTTTTTTGTCTGCGTGAAAAAACCGCTACACAATCGGCGGGCAATCTGTGAAAAGGGAGG
>JAJRZC010000270.1 GCA_024275435.1 Alphaproteobacteria bacterium | reverse complement strand
TGGCACATTTTGATGCCGTTTTAGGAACAAGGCGGACCATACCATTTGTTTCAGCAACGCCGCTATCGGCAAAAAGCGAGCGTGAGAAATCCGTAGCTGTGACCGCGCGGAGTATAAGTGCGCGGAGAGTAGACAGGGATCAACTACATCGGTGCGGCTCCGGAACTATCAACCTGTGCTGAGCCGGCAGACGCTGTCGTGTCCTTGCTTCGACTTGAATCTTCATCTTCCGGTTTTGTCTCAGGTTCTTTTTTCTTGAGTGGCTTGAGGCTTGGTTCTCTCGGCTCTTTTCCGTTCATGATGTCTTCAATCTGCCATTTATCAATAGTTTCCCATTTGATTAACGCTGCAGCCATGGCGTGCAGTTTATCCATATTGGCTTTTAGTATGTCTTCTGCGCGTTTGTAGTTTCTGTCGATAAACTTGCGTATTTCTGCGTCAATGATCATTGCAGTTTTTTCGGAAACAGCTTTCGATGGCCCGCCGCCGCCCATATAAGGCGCATTCATGTCCTCGCCGTAGGTTGATGGCCCTAACACAACTGACATTCCCCAACGAGTTACCATATTACGCGCCAGATCAGTCGCTCTTTCGATGTCATTGGATGCTCCAGTGGTCACTTGTCGGTCACCAACGATGATGGCTTCCGCAATACGGCCACCATAGAGCGTGGATAACTGACTTTCAAGTTTTTCAAGACTTGCGCTATTGGTATCTCGCTCAGGAAGAAACAAGGTAACCCCCAGCGCTCGACCACGCGGCATGATACTGACTTTATAGATCGGATCCTGCTCTGGAACGAGCAATCCAACAATTGCGTGCCCGGCCTCATGATAGGCCGTGAGTCTTTTTTCATCCTCGGTCATGATATGTGAGCCGCGTTCAGCGCCCATCATGATCTTGTCTTTGGCGTGTTCGACATCACTGGCTTCAACTGTATTGGCATCTCGTCTTGCTGCAAACAATGCGGCTTCGTTTAACAAGTTGGCGAGTTCTGCACCGGAAAAACCCGGTGTGCCGCGCGCAACGTCGTTCAATTCAACATTCCTGGCCAGGGGTATTCGCTTAGCGTGGACTTTGAGAATTTCATATCGACCAAGCAAGTCTGGCAGAGCAACCGTGACTTTGCGGTCGAATCGTCCGGGTCTTAACAGTGCTTTATCAAGAATATCAGAACGGTTGGTTGCCGCGATGACGATGACGCCTTGATTAGCTTCAAAACCATCCATTTCGACCAATAATTGGTTGAGGGTTTGTTCGCGCTCATCATTACCGCCACCAACGCCTTGTCCACGACTACGTCCAACAGCATCGATTTCATCGATAAAGACAATGCACGGGGCTTTTTGTTTGGCTTGTTCAAACAGATCACGAACACGTGCAGCACCAACACCAACATACATTTCCACGAAATCAGAGCCTGATATTGAGAAAAAAGGCACTTTTGCTTCTCCGGCAATCGCGCGCGCCAGCAATGTCTTACCTGTTCCGGGTGGTCCTTCCAGCAGAATGCCGCGTGGGATCAATCCGCCAATTTTGCTGAATCGCTCTGGCGCTTTCAGGAAGTCGACAACCTCAGCAACATCTTGTTTGGCTTCTTCAACACCTGCAACATCATCAAATGTCACTGAAATGGAGTCTTCCTCAAGCGCCTTGGCTTTGCTTTTGCCAAGCTGTCCCAAGCCGCCAGTGCCGCCGCCTTGAGTTTGAGCGCGTCGCATGAAATAAATGAACACACCCAAAAATAATAACATGGGCAACCATCCCAGAATCAGGTCCAAAAAACCGCTTTTTGTTGCTGGTTCAGTGTTGATCTGCACTGCGGAATTGAGTAAGTCATCGATCAAGCGTGGATCATTCGGGTTGTAGGTGATGAATCGTTCACCGCTCTGGAGGTGTCCTTTAACCACTTCCTCTTCAATTAG
>JAJRZC010000269.1 GCA_024275435.1 Alphaproteobacteria bacterium | reverse complement strand
CAGGGTCGGGTTCGAATAGCAGGCGAGGAAGACTCCGAGCGCCTGGCGCAGATATTTCGGCTTTCTTGGCTCAATGCTTATCGGGCGATTATTCCAGCTCATGATCTCGATTTGATACTGATCAAACGGTGTATCAATTGGTGGCAGCGGGCTTTAAAATCTGAGCGAAATATCGTTGTGGTTGAGACAGATGGAATCGTTGCAGGATATGCCATGTTTGGCACAGCTCGAGGCCCTAAAAGAACAGGTGGGGAGATTTTCGAGCTATACCTCTTGCCGGAATATCAAGGCCATGGCTTGGGAGAGTTGTTGTTTGAGGGTTGCCGGGCTCGAATGGATGCATTTGGTTGGGACGGGCTCGTTGTCTGGGCGTTGAGGGAAAATACGCCGGCTTTAGATTTTTACCGCCGCCGGGGTGGGCGGATTTCAGAACGCCGATGGGAGCGTATGGGTAATACAGCATTGCTCAAGCTGGCGTTGCGCTGGGGTTCGTAAAAGTTTATTCCAAAATTTAGGAGTATTGCTGAATGCGCTTAGATGCAATTCCGGTGGGTGAGAATCCTCCGGAAGACATCAATGTGGTTATTGAAGTTCCAGTTGGTGGAGAACCCATTAAGTATGAGATGAATAAGGAAGCGGGTGCCTTGTTTGTGGACCGCTTCCTATATACGCCCATGCGATATCCTGGAAACTATGGGTTTGTTCCCCACACTCTCTCCGAGGATGGAGACCCTATAGATGTTCTTGTGTGTAATGCCCGGGCGATATTTCCTGGCGCGGTGATTAATTGCCGTCCGGTGGGCGTGCTTATAATGGAAGATGATGGCGGTCAGGATGAAAAGCTTATCGCTGTTCCCGTTTCAAAATTAACGCCTCGGTATAAAAATGTGAAATCGTATAGTGATTTACCGGATATTCTCTTGCAACAGATCGAGCACTTTTTTTCTCATTACAAGGATTTAGAGCAAGACAAGTGGGTTAAAATTGATCGATGGGGTGATGCTGAGGTGTCGCGCAGATATATTCGGGAAGCTATTGAGCGGGCGAGGCTTGCTTGACGGGGACCTAGACCTTTTCCTGCGAGGAAGAAGACTTTAGATCATCTTGGTCTCTTGAAATGATGAAGATTGGTTTCATCATGCGGGACCAATAGGACGAGCCAGGTGATGGGTCAGGAAAGAGTACGTGCATGAGTGATATGAAAATTGCGGTGATGGGTGCGGCCGGGCGTATGGGCCGGGCGTTGGTTCGCGCGGTGAATGAAATGGATGGCTGTGTGGTCGCCGGCGGCATCGAGCCTGGGGGATCACCTACCGTGGGGCAGGATGTGGGCGCTCTTGCCGGTATTGGAGAGCTTGGAGTTTTGGTTAGCGACGATGCTTTAGAGCTATGCACCAAAGTTGATGGGATATTGGATTTCACGACTCCGGCATCCAGTGTAGAGTTTGCTTCTCTTGCAGCAAATGCTCGGATTGTTCATGTTATTGGGACAACTGGCTTTTCGTCTAAGGATGAGGCGGCGATTGCTGCGGCTGGCCGTCATGCAACGATTGTGAAAGCCGGGAATATGAGTTTGGGTGTCAATCTGCTAAGTGCAATCACGCAGCAGGTTGCAAATGCCCTTGATGAGGAATTCGATATTGAAATTATCGAGATGCATCATCGTCATAAGGTTGATGCGCCTTCGGGAACGGCCTTGATGCTGGGTGAAGCTGCTGCTGAAGGGCGTGGTATATCCCTTGCTGAACGGTCCATACGGGTGCGTGATGGCCACACTGGCGAGCGGACACGTGGGGATATCGGGTTTCAGTCCTTGCGCGGAGGGAGTGTTGTGGGTGATCACACAGTTATATTTGCTGGAGAAGGTGAATGTATCGAGCTAACGCATCGTGCCGGTGACCGTTCGATCTTTGCTCGAGGGGCGGTTAAAGCCGCGCTTTGGGGACGGGGTAAGTCTCCCGGTGTCTTCAGCATGAAGGATGTTTTGGGGCTTTAGGGCAGCGGGCGCCAAGGCGCGCTAGATGTGATATTCCACTTTTGTGATGGGTAAAGACTGGTTTTGAACAAGAACCTTTGTTCAAGAACAGGCGTCTACTAGCGGAAACGGCTGTCGTCTGGTCTTGGTTGACGTATTAAGTAACTCCACCGGTTTGTTGCCGGGGGGTTTGGTAAGTTTTAAGTTTGCGAATCTCATGCTGGCTCGCTTGTTCTGAGTGGCTGGAAATTCAAGGAAACGGGGCTACGACGAGGAATGGATAATGTGCTTGTTTTTGTACGCCACGGCCAAAGCGAGTGGAACCGGAAGGGTCTGTTCACTGGCTGGCGGAATCCAGAGCTTACAGATCGTGGTGTAAGAGAAGCAACGCGAGCTGGTCAGCTTTTGAAAGCCCGTGGACTTAAATTTGATATTGCATATTCCAGCCTTCTTAAACGGGCGAACCATACTTTGGAATTAATGCTCAAAGAGCTTGAGCAATCAGATTTAGAAACAATTCGCGATCAGGCTTTAAATGAGCGGGATTATGGTGAGCTATCTGGTATGCACAAGGAAGAAGCCATCAGGCGCTGGGGTGCTGATCAGGTCTTGCAGTGGCGCCGTAGTTATTCGGTTCCGCCTCCAGGTGGAGAGAGCTTGAAGGACACTGCTGAGCGCGTGCTGCCATTCTACAAAACGAAAATTTGGCCGGATGTGCGTGCTGGAAAGAACGTCATCGTTACCGCACATGGAAATACCATTCGTGCGCTTATCATGTATCTTGAAGAATTGTCTGCGCAGCAGATCATTGAGCGGGAAGTGGCGACGGGTTCGCCACTTGTCTATAAACTGACTATGCACGGCCATGTGGCCAATAGGCTGGACCTCAAAGTGGCATAGAGTTTTTTTCCAGTATTTTGCTTTTCATGCATTCAGGTGGAATAATAACTGGCTCAAGTCCCAAGATGTTCAACCATTATTGGCTTATTTTTTTGT
>JAJRZC010000268.1 GCA_024275435.1 Alphaproteobacteria bacterium | reverse complement strand
TGTCATGCCAGGCACATAGGGAAACTGACCGGCATTTCTCACTTCACCAAGAATGAAAAAAGGTCTGTGTTGCTGAATATCGACCGTCACATGCGGATCACGAACAAAGTCAGTCTCCAGGCGCGAGGCAATAACGCTCGAAAGCCCATAAGTGGTCAACCCACGGGCATTAATATCGCCAATCAAAGGCACACTGATGCGCCCTGCGTGATCAACAAGGTAAATCCTCGAAAGGTTGGGTTGCCCATAAACAAAGACGCGTAAGCGGTCGCCAGAATCAAGCAGATAGGGCCCATCTGTATCAGCAACTGCTTGAGGCCCGCGCAATCCCACAGGTATCACATCCGGTTCACCCCATGATTCATGAACACCTGTATGAACAATGGCTGGCTCTGCAACGAGAACATCTTCAGCTGGGAAGGCTACCTGGTCCAAAAAGGGCAACACAGGACCGTTGCCAAACAACGGACCTTCGCCATCCAGCAACGGGCGGTTCATGGAACAGCCCGAAAGCAGAATAGCCAGAATGGCACAAATGATAGCTCTACGCGCAGGCATGAAACTTGAAACCCCAAAACTGGTTTTCTAAACATCAAGCCCGAAGGTAGCGTCGCCAGGTTAATAAAGCCTGACTCGTTGTTCTGGTCTGGGACAATCCCACTTTTGATTAAGGGATTACTTACCGCCATGCGTTTTAATCCAGGTCATATATTAACCATTTGAAGATAATTATCGCCTGAGCTTTACCTCAACAGAAGTTTCCCCCCCTCAACATCATCTGGGGTTGGGGCAGAGTTTCAGATGCACGATAGACCCGGAGACGAGAACAAAACCATGCGTCAACCTATGGCCTCACCTGACAATATAGATATTACGGCCTTGTTTGCCTCAATCCGGCGTAAATTTCCAGGCGTCATCATCTTCTCACTCATTGCTGCTGGGCTTACCTACACAGCGCTTTCGATGATCGCCCCGCTGTACACCTCTCAAACCGAACTGATGATTAGCTCAAAGGGAACCGCAAATCCTTTTACCGGCCCACGCGTTGATGGCAGCTCCATGCAGGTTTTGGCATCTCAAATCGACAAGCAAGCCGTAAATACCCATGTTAGAGCGTTGCAATCTCCCGACCTCGCCAAAAAAATAATTAAAGACCTGCATCTCGCACAAGTGCCGGAGTTTAATTCCGCCCTTGGTCCCCAAGATGCAATGGGCCGATTGCTGCAATCTCTAGGCTTAGGAGCCCATGACCCCAAAGAAAGTGAGAGCGACCGGGTTCAGCGCGCTTTCTTTGAGCGTCTTGAAGTTTATTCCCCAGCGGAAAGCCGGATCATTATCGTAGGTTTTTCCTCCTCAGATCCGAAGCTGGCGGCAAAAGTCGCAAATATGTTGGCCGAGAATTATCGCCAGCGTTTGGCAAGTTCCACGGTTAGTGAAACCGACGCAGTACAAAAAGCTCTCGAACCTAAGATTGGGCAACTCACCCAGGAAGTGGCAACCGCAGAAGCAGCAGTTTCCAAGTACCGTTCCAAGGCCGGGCTTTTACGTGGTGGGTCGCAACGGACACCACTTAACCAACAACAACTCGGTGATCTGACAACCGAACTGACTCGCGCCAGCGCTGCCAGAAGCAGCTTGCAGGCAAGTGCACAAACAGCCCGTGAACTCATTCGCCGTGGCAATCCGGAAGTCATTCCCCAGGTCCAGCGTTCACCTCTGATTCAAAATCTGATCCAGCAGCGTGTTTCCGTTGAGCGCGATCTGCGCAAGTATTCAGCAACAATGAAATCCGCCCACCCTGTCATACGCCAGCTCAAAGCAGACTTAAGGTCGGTAAAGCGCCAGATATCTTTCGAGGTCGCGAACCTGGTGGCAAGCCTGGACAAGGAGGCCTATGTTGCCGTCGAGCGTGAGGCTTCAATAAAAAGAAGTCTGGAAGCCATAAAAACACGGGTCGCCGATACCAGCGATGACGAAGTGGAATTGGGCAGACTTGAAGCCGTCGCAAAATCCAAACGATCAGAGTTGGCACGCCTGCAAGCGCAATTTGAAGCAAACCGCGCCCGCGCAGACAGTGGAGTGGTACCCGTTGAAGCAGAAATTGTAACCATTGCGCAGCCCTCAAGCGTTCCAACCTATCCTAGAAAAGGGCCCTATACAGCGTTAGTCATGGCAGCGACATTCCTGTTTGGTTTGGCCTGGACGGTTACCACATCCTTGCTGAAGAACGCGCGCCCACACGAAGCAAGAGAAGCAAGTACAGAAACGTTGCGCGAGCAGGTTAGATCGGTTGCAGTAACTCCAGCACCAACCTTGCCGGAGACTTCTCTTCCCGTGGCGAAGCCGCCAGAGCAAACGCAAGTAAAAACAATTTCCTCGCAGCGAGAGCTTGCTCTGAATTTGCAACAGATCGCAGCAAAAAATCAGTCATCGTGTCGAAGCATGATTGTCTCAAACGGACAAGCCATGAAAACCGCTCAGCTGGCAAAACAGCTGAGTGAGGCGTTAAGCGGCTCACAAGCCAAT
>JAJRZC010000267.1 GCA_024275435.1 Alphaproteobacteria bacterium | reverse complement strand
TTCAGACCATTGGTCGCGCGGCGCGCAATGTGGACGGTCGCGTAATTTTGTATGCCGACAAAGTAACGGGTTCGATGGAACGCGCTATGGCGGAGACGGATCGTCGGCGCGAAAAACAGGTGGCCTATAACGCGGCACATGGGATTACCCCTGAAAGTGTGCGCAAAAGTATTTCCGATGTGATGGAGTCTGTTTACGAGCAGGATCATGTGACGGTGGATTCCGGGCTCGTGGGCGATGGTAAAACCATAGGGCATAATCTCAAGGGCGTTATTGGCGATCTTGAAAAACGAATGCATGCGGCTGCTTCCGATCTTGAGTTCGAGGAAGCAGCAAAGCTGCGTGACGAGATCAAACGGCTGCGGGATATGGACCTCGCGTTGGCTGACGATGCGTTGTCGCGTCAGGTGGTCTCAGTTGGGAGTGATAAGGCTCTTACGGGCACGGGCCGCGCGACGATCGGCAAGGCAGCCAAGCCGTCTCTCGATAACATGGGGCCGGGCACTGATCGTTCCGTTCCGCTTCGGGCCAGAGCTGTTTCCATTGACCCGAAAACGCGGGCGGGGGCATTCGGTGAGAAGGTTCGCGGGCCGCATAAACCAACGCTTGATGAAATGGGGCCACACGCGATGCTTCCAGTGAAAAGCGGTAAACAGAAACCCGATAAAGCGAATGTCTCAAGCAAGATACATGTTTCAAGCAATCTTGCGGGCGAAGCTGGTGGGCGAGCTGGGAGCAAAAAGAAAACCCGCCGCAGCAAGGCTCGTAAAACGGGGCGACCGGGACATTAGATTCTTATTTCTGGATTCCTCGAATCACGGCCTCGCTGGTAGGCGCTCGGCCGTTCTCGGACATTAGTGACGGGTATGCGGCGGTGCTGTCGGTTGGTGTGAGGGTGATAGTTTTTCTTGGTTTCTCGATCCACGCGCTGTGCAGTTACGTATAAGGATCATTGATCTTGGTGGGGACCGCTTGAGCGCTTCTTTATCTGTGTTGCTCGTTTATCTGTGTCGCTTGAATGCAAAGGCTACTTGTTGCGAGAGGCGCAGGTTATGCAGGTTGGAAGGGATGGGTCAAAGTTCAGGCGCTTGGGGTCGATCTCTTCTTCGCAAATGATGCACAAGCCATATTCCCCACTCTCAATGCGGGCCAATGCGGAGGTTATACGTTGTTGTTCCGCCGCGCGGTTGCGTTCATTAGCCAATGCCATTGCCTGACTTTGAATAGCGTCAATGCGTGAAACTCGGCCGACACTTGTCTGATCCAGTTCGACTGCCTTGCGGCTCTCTTGGGATATTTCGCTTGAAGCCTGAATTTCAGCAGCACGATTCAATAGTTTTTGCCTGTATTTATCGTGACTTTTATCAGACATCTTGCATCCTTCGTGCAGCTCTTTGGTCATTTCACAACGGTTTTTACAAACTTTGACCTTTGGACTCTCGCCAAACATGGCGGACTCATGGTTAAACTGCGTTTGTCGTATGGCTCATTACATGGATTACGAAGCCAAAATGCCGTAATATCTTCTGTTTTCATACCTTTTGAGGGTTACTGATGCGAACTACAATCTTAAACATCGCTACCGGTTCGTTTCTCGTCGCCGTATTTTCGTTTCTTGTTACCAGCTCTCCGACCACTTTGGAGGCGAAAGCGTCCGGTGCTTTCGCCTCTCTGCATGGTTCATGGAGTGGTGGTGGCACTGTTCGACTTGATACCGGACATACTGAAAAGATCCGTTGTCGTGCCTATTACAAAGCAAAGTCTGGTGGCTCTAAAATCGGGATGTCGATACGGTGTGCCAGCAAAGACAATAAATTTGAACTGCGGGCTCATCTCAACGATTCTGACGGGAGCGTTTCAGGTAGCTGGGAAGAACGAACTTTTAATGCGGCGGGCCAGGTTAGTGGCCGGGCAAGTGCCAGATCACTCAAGCTGAGAATTTCAGGTGCCTTACAAGGCCGTGTCTCGATCTCAACCAAAGGCAGAAAACAGTGGGTCTCGATTTCGACTGGTGGTCCCGGCCTCAAGAGCCTTACCATCAGCCTGCGGCGTCGAGGATGAACTGAAGCATCGTTACCGGGTGTTTCCCCTCAAGGGTTGTGCTATATAGACTTAAATTTCTTGGCTATGGTTCGGGGGTTTATCGTTCGCCAAAGGAAGGTCTATTTGTGACCTGCTAAATACTTGTTTGGAGAATAATATGCGTTTTCTTGGATATCTTGCCATTAGCGTTTTGAGTCTTACGTTGTTTTCAGGGATAGCTAGTCAGGCTAATGCGGAATGGGGCGGGCGCCATGCGAGCGAAGTTCAGCGCGGCTATGTTACAGCCCACAGCCGATTTGGAAATGGTTCTGTGGAAGGTCCCGTTCGTTATACCTCGAAGGGTGCTCAGGTACGCCTGCCAGGTGGGACGTGGGAATACTGCCGTCGTTCCTGCTCGGAGACGCTTCGTGTTGAAACGGTGGATTTCTGGGAAGGCCGCCAGGAAGGCCAAGTGGGACTGTCGCAAGAGTGCGGGATCTTTGGGTGTCTTGATATTGGCATAGATTATTAAGGGTATTTTGCGCCCTTTTCGTTGCCCTCGAAAACTTAATTCAATTTCGACGTCAACTGCAGTTTGCATTGCACGGCACGTATGTTCGTGCGTTGCCGCTAGGTCTAAAACAGTGCAGTTGTGTAATCCTGCTTGTTATTTGATCAACGGGTTGGTTACACGCTCCATGCCTATGGTGCTTCCCGGGCCGTGGCCGCAGATGAAACCATAACCGTCGTCCAAAGTGAGTAGTTTGGTCTTGATGGCGTTGATTAATGCGTCATGGTCACCGTAGGGAAAGTCGGTTCGCCCAATGCTGCCTTGGAACAACACATCCCCCATGATGATGAATTTTTGACCATGGTCGATATAGACGAGGGA
>JAJRZC010000266.1 GCA_024275435.1 Alphaproteobacteria bacterium | reverse complement strand
GCGTCCGTGACGTGCGGGATCACTTGAACGGTCGCTCCGAGAAAATCCCCGCGGCGTTCTTTGGCTAGGATGTCTTGATAAATGCGCCCGCTGGTTACGTTATCCGTGCGCTTGGCTGGGACGCCTGTGAAGCGTTCATAGTGCCCTAGATCGAGGTCGGTTTCGGCACCGTCATCGGTGACGAAAACTTCGCCGTGCTGATAGGGGCTCATGGTTCCTGGATCAACATTCAAATATGGATCCAGCTTTTTCAGGCGAACAGAATACCCGCGCGCTTGAAGCAGCGCACCGAGTGCGGCCGATGCGAGGCCCTTACCGAGAGAGGAGACCACGCCGCCGGTGATGAAAATATACCGTTGCATGGGCGTTGCTTGTGACATGGATCTCATCTGATTCGAAGAGGATTCCTGGTAACATCCACGAGCAAGTTTAACCTGAACACCTTTTTAAGGGGGCGCACGGCATTTTGCGCCAATCTTGATCAGGTTTCTTGCTTCGTGCACCAGGGAAGTGAAAGACGCCGCTATGGTGTCTGCGGTATTGACGGTAAAGGTGCGCGACCCTGGCCAGATTTCAAAGCGTCGAGTACGCCTCCAGAACCTGCTGGTTTATCTGGCTTGGTGCCACTATCGGTGGTTGTTTTTTGTGTTGCAGCTCCCGTGGGAGAGGCTGCATCAAAAGCGGAGCTGTTTTTATCGGATTGGGCGAAAATCGTCAGTAGAATACTGGTCATGAAAAAAGCTGCTGCGAGCATGGCTGTGGTGCGTGTGAGAAGGTTCGCGGTGCCTCGTCCGGTCAGGAAGCCTCCTCCGCCACCGCCTCCGCCACCTATGCCCAGCGCCCCACCTTCGGATTTCTGCATCAGAACAACGCCGATCATGGCGGCGGCGATCATGAGATGAATGACGAGCAGGACGGTTTCCATGGAAGTCGGCTTTCGTTGGATAAGAATTTGAAACTGGGTACTGGGAGCTGCCAGACGTCTTTAGCCCCAGAGTTTTACCCTTTGACGATCAAGATGGCCTTCTACACTACCCGTTGAATGAATTCCACCGATTTGAGGCGGTATGAGAACGCTGATTGAATGGATAGGCGTAATTCATCAATTTATCCCTCAATTGGAATTTCTTGAGGGTAGAGGGGGAATTGGCACCTGATATCTTTTCTTGCTTATCTTAAGGGGTTTGGGAACGTTTTTGGGTCGTTTTTCAGGTGGTGGTGGAATATTCGACAAAGCAAGGAGCCGCGCAGCTTCCTTGGCTTTGCGTGCCATTTCAATGGCTTCAGCCTCGGCAAAGACATCTTCGCATTGAAATCGGACCCGTTCATACACTTTTAGATAGCGCAATATCATGTTCACACGGTTTGCGGGTAGGTTTGATTTTGCCCAATCCGGCCCTTTTTCCAGACCTTCTACTACGCCCTGACTTTTCAGGTCTTCCAACTCCTTATCCAATTTGTTGCATTCTTGAAGGGTTGGAACAGCGGCTAAGGATTGGTGTGCGGTCAATGATACAGGGGCCACGAGAAGGACCCAGAAAAACATTATCTGCCGAAATTTTGGTGATTTAACTGTCATGTGTTTTGTCTCAACACTGAAAGATTTGAGAGCGCCAGAGGGCTTTGTTTTAATAAGACTGGAATTGATCAGTCCGAAGGGGCGTACACATCAATAATCTGTAAAAAATCTGTGGCCTTTAAACTGGCACCACCTACAAGGGCTCCATTTACGTTTTCTACAGACATCAAGTCTTGGGCGTTTGTTGGATTGACGGATCCGCCATAGAGAATACGCATGTTTGCTCCCTGAGCTGGGAAGCGCTCACACAGGGCTTTACGGATGGCTTTGTGCACATTGGCGACGTCTTCCAAGGTGGGAACCAGGCCGGTGCCGATGGCCCAGACTGGTTCATAGGCGATGACGGTATTTTTTGCAGTTGCCCCCTCGGGAACCGATGCCGCCAACTGGCGGGAGACGACCTCAATTGTTAAACCTGCTTGGCGTTGGCCTTTGGTTTCGCCAATACAAACAATGGCCATCAGACCTTGATTGTGTACGGCCTGGGCTTTTTGTAAAACGATGTCATCTGTTTCAGAATGATTTTCGCGCCGCTCGGAATGGCCGACAATTATGGCTGATGCACCTGCGTCTTTCAGCATTGCAGCGGATATATCGCCTGTATGGGCACCCTTTTCTAGGATGTGGCAATCCTGACCGCCGAAAGCAACAACAGAATTGTCTATGAGTTCGGCCAAAACCATAAGTAAAGTTGCAGGCGGGCAAATCATAACATCTGTTTTAGGCTTGTTTTGTGCCTCTAAAATAGCATCTCGTATGGCCATGACCTCTGTAATGGAGCTGCGCTGACCGTTCATTTTCCAATTTCCAGCGACCAGGGGTGTTATCCCGCTCTTTGAAGCATTATCTTGGGTTGCATCGGCCTGTATCGTCATTTAGGTGTCCTTTTTGGGCGCTTGGCGTACTTATCCTGCAGCTTGCTTATTGCAAAGATTGCAAGCGGTCTTGCTTTCGACTGCAGGCTAGGCTTCATATCACGGCAAGAAAGCACAAATAAACGCCTTCGTGCTCAAATTAAACAAAACACAACCCTGGAGCGTGACTACTTATACCGTGTCCGTTCTTTCAGGGTCATCACAGTGGTGGGAAAGAATATCTAAAAATGCTCGAGTCTTTGAGACACTGGGCCTCCGGTTGGGTGGCCTCTATCTTGATCGGCCTTCTTATTTTGAGCTTTGCGATCTGGGGTATCGCCGACGTTTTCACCGGTCAGGGAGGACGCTGGCTCGCTAAGGTGGGATCGCAAGAAATTTCTTCACGAGATTTCCAACGCGCTTTCCAAGATGAACTTCAGGGGCTTTCTGAGCGCGCTGGACAAAGAATTAGCGTTGAGCAGGCGCGTGCAATCGGAGTTGACAGGGAAGTTCTGGATAGGCTTGCGGCCATGAGTGCGATTGAATCTCATGCTGTTGATTTAGGCCTTGGTTTATCAGATGCCACTTTGGTGGAGAACCTGAAAAAAGAACCCATGTTTCAAGGCCTCGACGGAAAATTTTCGCGAGAACGTTTTAATGGTCTGCTGCGCCAATATGGATTGTCTGAAAAAGGCCTGCTGGATTTGCGTCGTCGCGACATACTTCGCAGTGGAATCTTAAAGGCTCTGGAAGCAAGCACTGTTATACCGGCGCCTTTGGTTGATGTGGTGCATCAATGGCGAGAAGAAACACGCAAAATTTCTTACACGACCATCGACCCGGCAAAAGTCTTGAAATTGAAAGATCCAACCGAAGAGGATCTGAAAAAGTACTATGAGGATAACAAGTCACGTTACATGAGCGAACCGCTGCGTGAACTCAATATTCTGTTGCTGGCCATTGATGCTTTAAAAAAGAAAGTCAAAGTGCCTGATGAAAAGGTGAAAGAAGTCTACGAGCAGACCAAGGACACCTACGACAGACCAGAAAAACGTCGCGTTCAGCAAATTGCGTTTCCTGACGTAGATGCTGCTAAGGCTGCCAAAGAAGATATTAAAGGCGGCATGAGCTTCGCTGATGCTGCCAAAAAAGCTGGTGCGAAAGAAAGTGATATAAATCTAGGTCTCGTAACACGATCGTCTTTGATCGATTCCAAGATCGCTGAAGCCGTATTTTCTTTGAAGAAGGATGAGGTATCAGACGTTGTTGAGGGGCAGTTTGCCACTGTATTGCTGCTTGTTACCGAGATTCAACCTGGTAAAAAATCGACCTTCGCAAGCTCTAAGGGTGATGTGCGCGCTAAACTTGCCGCTGAGATGGCACGGGAGCAGGTCCTGTCTGTTTATGCGGAAATTGATGACGGCATCGCCTCTGGAAGAACGCTGGAAGAAATATCAGCAAGTCTAGATCTACCATTTTTTCACTTGTTTGGCGTGGACCGCAACAACAAAACAGCCGAAGGCGGAATTGCTCTTAGAGTCAAAGATGCCAGCAAAATCATTGCGGCAGGGTTTGAGGGTGAAGTGGGTGTTGAACAAGAACCCTTGCAACTCAGTGACGGTGGGTACGCTTGGGTTGAAGTCTTGTCTACGACACCTTCCAAACAGAAGTCGTTTGAAGAGGTCAAGGATGCAGTTAAAGCTTCCTGGATCGAAAATCAACGGCGCAAAAAATTATCGGAAATCGCAGCTGAACTTGTGAAACGCATCAAGTCTGGTGAAAGTCTTGAAGTGATCGCGAAGGAGGTGGGTGGAAAAGTTGAAACGACCGAACTTGTCACACGCGCCAGTATTCCCGATGGGCTAACAGAGGCTGTCATGACTCAGGCATTCGTAATTGAGAAAGGTGCAGCGAGTTCAGCGGAAACGCGTGATGGGAATTCCCGCACCATATTCCAGGTGGTTGAAATTGTGCCAGCGGCCAAGCCCACAAAGGAACAACTTACCGCGCTGGAAAATGAATTGAAGAGCGTTTTACGGCGTGAACAGTCCGAGCAGTACGTCAAGGGTCTGGAGTCTCGCTATGGTCTTCAGATCAATGAAGAACTATTCAAGCAACTGACCGGTGCGGAAGCGCAATAGCGAAGACTCCATGGCTTTAAATGAACAAGAGAGCTCTTTGACCGGCGACTTTGATGTTTGGCCAACAAAGAAAACATTTGCAAAGCTCCATGAAACCGGACAGGCGCAAGTGGTTTACACACGTCTGGTTGCCGACTTGGAAACGCCTGTCTCCTCATACCTGAAGCTTGCCAAAGATAAGGCAATGACGTTCCTGCTCGAGTCAGTTGAGGGTGGGGCAAAAAGGGGGCGCTATTCCATTATTGGATTGGAACCTGATTTGGTCTGGCGCGCTCATGGAGACGTGGCACAGATCAATCGCGATCCAATTGCCGATCCTGCATCTTTTAAAGATCTGCCTACTCCCACTCTTGATGCTCTACGCACCCTTTTAAGTGAAAGTGCCATTGACCTTCCCAGCGACCTGCCGCCAATGGCAGCAGGTGTGTTTGGTTACATGGGCTATGATACTGTTCGTCTTGTGGAGCACCTTCCTAACTTACCTAAGGACGACCTTAACGTTCCTGATGCCCTGTTGGTTCGCCCGACGCTTATGGTGATTTTTGACCTGCTGAAAGACGAAATGACGGTTGTGACACCTGCTCGGCCGGGCAAAAAAGAAAATGCTGAGCAGGCGTACTTAAAAGCGTGTGCGCGTCTTTCCACGGTTGTTAACGCATTGCGCGAACCCTTGCCTTTGGGCCCTGCGCCCTCCTTGCGTGAACTTGAGATGCCTGAACCAACATCCAATACGAGTGAAAACCGCTATCTTGAGATGGTGCGCAAAGCTCAAGACTATATTGTTGCCGGCGACATTTTCCAGGTTGTTTTGTCTCAGAGGTTTTCTACTCCTTTCGCGCTTTCTTCCTTTGCACTTTATCGGTCCTTACGCCGTCTCAACCCTTCACCGTTTCTTTTTCACCTGAATTTTGGTGACTTTGCTCTTGTGGGGTCTTCACCTGAGATACTCGTGCGTGTTCGCGACGGTGAAGTTACCATTCGCCCCATTGCAGGGACCCGTCCCCGATCGGATGATGAAGAGCGCGACATTGCTCTTGAAAAAGAGCTACTGGCCGATCCCAAGGAACGCTCCGAGCACTTGATGCTTTTGGATCTTGGTCGCAATGATATCGGACGCGTTTCTCATATTGGTTCCGTTAAGGTCACCGATCAATTCATTGTGGAACGCTACTCACATGTGATGCACATCGTTTCCAACGTCATCGGCAAATTAGACCCTGATTATGATACGGTGGATGCGTTGATGGGCGGCTTTCCTGCGGGAACTGTTTCCGGTGCTCCAAAGGTTCGTGCCATGGAAATCATTGATGAACTGGAAGCATCCAAGCGCGGTCCCTACGCGGGTTGTGTTGGCTACTTCTCGGCAGATGGTAACATGGACACCTGCATTGTTTTGCGCACAGGGCTGGTTAAAGACGATACTCTTTATGTTCAATCTGGAGCGGGCATTGTTTTTGACTCTATCCCTGAAAATGAACAACAGGAATGCGTCAACAAAGCCAAAGCCATCGTTCGTGCTGCCGAAGAAGCTGTTCGATTTGCATCGCGTAACCAGGGGGCTTCTGGTGGTTTGGCCAGCAAAGGCAATGGGGGAGCGTTCGACTAAGGACGTTTGATAAATTTGCTTTTGTTCCGGTGTGGTTTCAAACTGACCTGATTTTTTACTTCGAAGACTTCATGCATCGGTGGTTGCTGTTTCCAACATTCTCATATTGGGAACCACAATTGTTCGTGAACCTTCCAGACGTATAAGCCCTTCGGTTTTGAATTTACTTATCTGGCGGCTCACAGTTTCTGTGGTTAGCCCGAGAAAGTCTGCTATGTCTGCGCGAGTCAAAGGCAAGTCGAACCTTGTAAAATTCAAAGTGGTTGTAGCTGAACAGCTTTGATTTACGCCGCGTTTTCCAACCATACAAAGAAAACTTGCCAGCTTTTCTCGTGCCGTTTTTCGCCCCAGTAGCAACATCCACTCTTGAGCAGCATCCAGTTCATCAAGTGTGTGATCAAGCAGGCGGTGCTTCATGCCTGGATATTTTAAAATCATTTTCTCGAAGCCATTTTTGCTAAAGGTGCAAAGTTCAACTTCGGTGGCTGCCTGGGCGAAATAAGTACACTTTTTCTTGAAAGGTCGGCCGAGAAAGTCCGACACAAACTGCAAACCGACAATTTGTGCGCGCCCATCGGGGAGAACCTTTGAAAGCTTTACAACGCCTGAAATGATGTTGGCATAAGAAACGAGCGTATCAACTGGACTGGCAATCTGCTGTCCGGCGTGAATGGTTCTTTTCCGGGCAATGGAGTTGAGATGAACCAGCTCTTCCGGCAACAGTTCACGGCAAAGGGCCTTATGTCGTATGGCACAGGACTGACATGCATTAGGGGTCATCATTTGGCTCGTAAACAGGGCTCAGCGCCTAAGAGCTGCCGAAGTAACTACCTTCAAGGTATTGATAAAGAATACCCCTGATTGAGGCGGATGGGGTGGTGAAAAGTGGATACGCGACAACATGTCCGTTAAGCCAATTGCCTGAATTGAATGTTTAACGACAATTAAACTTTCTGAGCGTTGCGCCAATGGGATTTCTTGAGACCTAACGACTACCGCACCAATTCAATGATCTAGGCTGGTGGCGAAGATTTGCTTAAGGCTACATCAGCTAGCTTTATCAGCTGAGACTTTAACGGTTGGGGTAAATTCAGTTGTTTGGTTTGCTTCAAAGCGAGAGGTGACATTTTCAATAGTGTTTTCTCAACGATGCGTGAAACCTTGTCGGGCTGGTGTTTTTTAGCAAAGTTAACGGCATAGTGTTTGAAGAATACCAGACAGGCCACATCTTCCAGTGCCTGTGCTTCTGGGTCGGTTTTCAAGTTCTTCTTAGCTATAAGTTCGCTAACAGTGTTGATGAAGTTCTCGTCAAAACCCGCAGTTTGTAAAATTTGGGCGGCGGTTTTTGCATGTCTTTTTTTCAGGTCATTGCGCCAGCGGTGATAGCCGGCACGGTCTTGGGGATAATCGTTTCGCGGGACTTTCCAGCGTTCGATATGTTGAGCTCGCACGGCCAGCCTCAAGGCCATTGAGGCATCGGGATACATCTCATTGAGGGTCTGGGACATGCGGTGGGAATAGACCACTGCTTCGGGTTCCAGCCGACCTTCGAATGGTGTTGTGTTGGGGTCTTGCGAATTTAATCGATCTATTGCTTCAATAGCGGCTTGAAATTTCTGCTTTGTCATGTTTTCCACGTCATGTCTTTCCCTTGATGATTAGGGAGCCCTGCACAAAGATTAGGCTATCTTTTTCGATGCTTGCGATCGATCCATATTCATGGGAGTCAGATAACCTATCTAGCTGCTTCCAAGGAAACGCAAACTCGTAATGTTAACTCTACTTTTACTGCGCCACGCGAAATCGGGTTGGGATGATCCGGATTTGACAGACTTTGAACGACCCCTGGCAAAGCGGGGAGTTAAAGCCGCCGGCCTCATGGGACGTTATATAACCAAATCAGATCTACAGCCTGATCAGACCATGTGTTCTGATGCCGTGCGCACCAGAGCCACCTTTGCCTTGTTGTCTCGTGAATTAAAACAGATGCCTCCAAAGGTCTCGTATCACTCCGAGTTGTATCTCGCAGACCCATCGGTTCTTTTACACCACATTCACGGTGCAGATAAAGATACCAAAACGCTTCTGATGGTTGCCCATAACCCTGGTCTTCACGCATTGTCGCTGGCTTTGATCAGCGGTGGTGATCGCAAGGGATTAAGGGAAATGGCCATGAAGTATCCAACCGCAGCCCTTTCCGTTATACGCTTTGAGCTGTCTAATTGGGCTGATATCAAGCCTGCTACTGGGACCTTGGAGACGTTTAAGACTCCGCGGGACCTGGATTGACTCAACGTGATATACTCTTTAGCGCAAGAGCTTAACTTGCCGTGGATTAGAGACTCCTTGATGTGGGCGAGCTAACTTCGTTGTTTTTGGAAATCCCATGCTGCTGCTTATCGATAACTACGACAGTTTTACCTATAACCTCGTGCATTATCTTGGCGAGCTTGGAGCGAGTTGCGATGTGCGCCGAAATGATCAGATTACAGTAGAAGAAGCACTGAAACTCAAACCCAAAGCCATTGTTCTATCGCCTGGGCCATGCACACCCAATGAAGCAGGTCTATGCTTGGATTTGATCAAAAAATCCAAGGGGGAAATTCCCCTGCTGGGTGTTTGTCTTGGTCATCAGGCCATTGGACAGTCCTATGGTGGCAAAGTGGTTTTGGCTGAAAAGCCCATGCATGGAAAGTTATCTGAGATCACACACACAGGCGAAGGCGTCTTCAAAGAGCTGCCTGATCGGTTTCATATTACAAGATACCACTCGCTCGTTGTGGAACGTGCTTCCCTGCCATCATGCTTTAACATAACCGCTGAAACCAACGATGGCGTTATCATGGGGCTTTCACACAAAACGCATCCCGTTCACGGGGTTCAGTTTCATCCAGAAAGCATCGCGTCACAGTGCGGCCATGCCTTGCTTGCAAATTTTCTGGAATTGGCAGGATTACCTGCTAACAGAGACGCCATCCCGAATTTGCCAAAAGTGGCGTGATTTAAACAGTTTTCTGTCTGGAGGCGATCTTGCTCACCATCAAGACCCTTATGAACGATCTGGCGCTTGGTAAGACACTCGATGAGAGTGAGATTTCAAAAGCTCTTGAGCTTTTGTCCTCCAAGGAAGCTTCAGGTGAACAGATGGCTGCTTTTTTGATGGCGCTGCGGGTTCGCGGAGAGACCATTGAGGAATTAACTGGAGCAGCCCGCTTTTTACGTGAACAAATGATACCCGTTAACGCGCCTTCCGGGGCCGTTGATATTGTCGGAACAGGTGGTGACAGTCATGGCACCTATAACGTTTCAACCTGTGCGGCTCTGGTAGCCGCTGGCGCCGGTATTGCTGTTGCCAAGCATGGCAACAGGTCCGTGTCATCAAAGTCTGGGGCGTCCGATGTTCTTCAAGCGCTGGGCGTAAAGCTTGACGTTGGACCACAGACGGTGAGTGAGGCCATAGACGGCGCAGGGGTTGGGTTCATGTGGGCCCCCATGCATCACAGTGTCATGAAGGAGTGGGCACCGGTTCGGGCGCAATTGGGCATCCGCACCTTGTTCAACCTGCTTGGTCCTGTGTGTAATCCTGCCGGCGTCACACGACAGGTTGTTGGTGTGTTTGATAAACGCTGGCTCGAGCCAGTGGCGAATGTCCTACTTAACCTTGGTGCGCAACACGCCTGGGTGGTTCACGGCTCTGATGGTCTTGACGAGATGACCACGACGGGGGTGACGCACGTTGCTGAAGTGATTGATCGAACCATAACCGTTTTTGAAATGACGCCGGAAGATGCCGGACTGTCGCGTTCGACACTTGATGAGCTTAAAGGTGGCGATGCGAATGTAAATGCCCAGGCCATTCGTGATGTGCTTGAGGGATCGCAGGGGCCCTTTCGTGATATCGTTGTTTTAAATGCAGCGGCTGCACTGATCGTGGGTAACAGAGCGACAAACCTTGATGACGGTGTGAGCAAAGCCCAACTGGCCATTGATTCTGGAAAAGCTGCCCAATCGCTCGCTCAGCTTATTGAAATTACAAATGCTTGAACATCTTCATGTCTGATATTCTTCAAAAGATAACAGCCTACAAACGCGAGGAAGTACGCTTGGCCAAGGCTTCAATGCCTTTGCAGGTTCTGGCGGAGTATGCTCGTAGTGAACGACGAACGCGAGGTTTTCTCAAAGCAATCCGCACCAAGCTTGATCAGGGTAAGCCTGCGTTGATTGCAGAGATTAAAAAGGCCAGTCCATCCAAGGGGCTTATTCGCCCTGATTTTCAGCCTGTAGAGCTTGCGAAAGCCTATGAAACTGGCGGGGCTGCATGTCTGTCTGTCCTCACGGATACGCCTTCCTTTCAAGGGGCTCCTTCATATTTGACGGATGCACGTAAAGCGGCATCTTTACCTGCCCTGCGCAAGGATTTCATGATCGATACCTACCAGGTGGTTGAAGCGCGCGCGTGGGGGGCCGACTGCATCTTGATTATCATGGCGCAAATTGAAGACGCGCTGGCGCGGGATTTATTATCGGCCGCATGTGACTGGGGCATGGATGCCTTGCTGGAAGTCCATAACGAAGCGGAACTGGATCGCGCTCTTGCGCTTGGTGGCCCACTTATCGGGATCAACAACCGTAATCTTCGTACCTTTGAAACAGACCTTGGTACAACGGAACGATTGGCTGCTAAAATTCCAAAGGATCGCACTGTGGTTTCTGAAAGCGGAATCTTTAGCTTTGAGGATATCAAACGTCTTCAAAAATGTGGCGTGAATACTTTCCTCGTCGGTGAAAGCTTGATGCGTCAAGAGGATGTTTCTGCCGCAACACGGGCTTTGCTGGGAGAGGTGGTGGCTTGATGGGTAAGTTATCGCATCTCAATGATCGTGGTGAAGCGCGTATGGTTGACGTGTCTGATAAAGACCAAAGCCATCGCACCGCTGTTGCGCAAGGCCTGGTTTTGATGGCGCCTGAGACTCTCAATCTGGTTGTTTCTGGAGAAGCCAAGAAGGGTGATGTGCTTGCCACGGCTCGCATTGCCGGGATCATGGGCGCCAAACGCACCTCTGATCTTATTCCTCTGTGTCACCCGCTTTCCCTAACCAAAGTCGCCGTTGATTTTGATGTTTGTCAGGACCCGGCTTCCATAATTGTGACAGCAACGGCAAAGGTTACTGGCCCTACGGGTGTGGAAATGGAAGCGTTGACGGCCGTATCTGTTGCATGTCTCACCATCTACGACATGCTGAAAGCCGTGGACAAGGGCATGACGTTTCAAGATATCCGTCTCATCAAAAAGACAGGCGGACGCAGTGGCGATTTTCATGCTCCGGGTTTGTCGAGAAATGAAACGCCTGGTGGTGAAAAGGATTGCTAAAGCCATGGCGTCAAGCTCTTCAGTGCTTTCTGTAAGCGAAGCCCAAAAAAGAATTCTAGCGGGCGCGGTTGAAACTGACTCTGAGCTGGTTTCTCTTGAAGATGCATTTGGGCGGATTATTGCGGAGCCGCTCATTGCCAAGTTAACGCAACCACCGTTCAGTGCTTCCGCCATGGATGGGTATGCGGTTATTGGAAGTGATGTTCTTAAAACGCCGGTGCCCCTTAGGGTCATCGGGGAATCGGCGGCAGGGCACGGTTTTTCTGGAACTGTGGAATCCGGGCAAGCGGTTCGCATATTTACAGGTGCTCCACTGCCCAAAGGGGCCGATGCAATCGTCATCCAAGAAAACGTCATAACCTCGAAAGAAACGCCAAGAGATATTGTAATCATCAGTGGTTTGCCGGATGCGAACCATATTCGCCCAAGAGGTGGTGATTTTTCCAAGGGTGATGTGCTGATGGAGCCAGGGGCGACACTGACGTCGCGCCATCTAACACTTGCGGCAAGCATGGGCTACGGCACAATTCCCGTTCGACAAAGGCCGGTGGTCGCTATTTTGTCGACGGGCGATGAACTGGTGCGCGCAGGCGTTCAACCGGGCGTGAACCAGATCGTTGCATCCAATGGTCATGGTCTTGCTGGAATTGTCAAAGGCTATGGGGGACAAGTGCGTCTATTGGGAATTGCCAGCGATACACGCGAAAGCCTTAAAGACAAGATCCAGCAGGCTCGTGGTGCTGATGTTCTTGTGACCATTGGTGGGGCTTCTGTGGGAGATCATGATCTTGTTGGTCCGGTGCTAAAAGAAGCCGGCATGGACCTTGATTTTTGGAAAATCGCCATGCGCCCAGGTAAGCCGCTGTTGTTTGGACGCCTTGGAAAACAAAGAATCATTGGCGTTCCAGGCAATCCGGTTTCCGCTTTAATTTGCGCGCGGGTGTTTCTTGTTCCTTTGTTACGCGCCCTTCTGGGTATTCAACCGGCGTTGGATCAGGGTTTTAAATCCATGCCTCTTGGGGAAGAAATTGGCGAGAATGGCCCGCGCGAACACTATATGCGCGCCATCTATGAACGTGATCATTCCGGCTGTAAAACCGTCATTCCCCTACCTAATCAGGACAGTTCCTTGATGGTTCCATTTGTTCGGGCAGACTGTCTGATCGTTCGTCCTGCTGGCGCCCCACAGGCCGGAGTTGGTGAAAATGTCACAGTCCTGCCTTTGGATTTTTAGATTTGTTTTGAGATCACTTGCAGAACATCGCAAGAACGGTTAGTGTACGTTCATGGTTTGTGCGCAAGTTGCATTTGCCACGATCTTCTAATTGGTCGACTCCCTTTGGGGTGTCTTGAAAAATGTATGAGATCACTAAATCTGGATTCTGAATGTATTGGGATCCGTGAGATTGGTTTTGAGGTCTTGGACCCAACCAATTTTGATAAGTCCTGAAACCGGAGAGGGCCACTGGCCCCATCATCATATGCTTACGCAAAAACAAAAAGACCTTCTTTTATTCATCAACGACCGGATGCAAGAGACGGGTGTGCCGCCTTCATTCGATGAAATGAAGGATGCGCTCGAGCTTAAATCCAAGTCAGGAATTCACCGGCTTATAACGGCCCTTGTTGAACGAGGGTTTATTCGCCGTCTTCCACACCGGGCGCGCGCCATTGAAGTTTTGAAGCTGCCTGAGAATTCTGATGCTGGCCCGCTACGTGGTGATAGCTTGAAACCGCGCCTTGTAGATGGGGCTGATTTCAGGCCTGATACGTTACCTTCCGCTGCGGTGATCGATTCGCAAAGCGTCCAGGTTCCGATGATGGGCCGCATAGCGGCTGGTGTGCCTATCAGCGCCATTCAAGATCATACGGGTGATGTGGGTTGCCCTGTGGATCTTCTGGGCAAGGGTGAACATTTTGCACTTGAGGTCAATGGTGAATCCATGATCGACGCGGGTATTCATGATGGTGATACGGTCATCATTCAGCGCTGCAATACTGCGACAAACGGAGATATTGTCGTCGCGCTCATTGAGAAAGAAGAAGCGACTTTGAAACGGTTGCGCAAAAAGGGGGCAGCCATAGCCCTTGAAGCGGCCAACCCGGCCTTTGAGACGCGCATCTTTGGTCCTGATCAAGTTGATATCCAAGGCAAGCTTGTGGGGCTCATCCGTCGCTATTAAAGGTTTCAAGATATTTGAACTTTGAACTCGACCTTAAACCTAGATGTTGCTAGTGGGCCCATGGTCGGTTCCCTCGAACCTGAGCGACTGTCTTTAATTCGATGCTGCCATTATCGTTGATGTAGATTGCGTGGGTTCCTGATTTTCGAATCGCGTATTTATCTATGACTAACCGAGGCCCTTCGCAGTATCGTGGCGCTTTATCATTGATGATCAGAATGTTTGCATTCCTACAGTCCTCTAAATATGCAGCTGGGTGTTTGGTCAAAGTGATCAACAAACCCATCTTGTGAACCGTACAACCAATATAATCGCACTTAAACCTTTGAGAAGATAAAGCAGCATGTGCGGGTCGTCTATCGCCAAAATATTCCATCCATCTGACAAGTTCGAATGGCGGTTTAGCTTTCATATTTGAATTTTGTTTTTGTGCGCGGGTATTGGTTTGCTGCGTATATTTCGTGCTGTTTGAATGAGCTTCAAGAAAACCGTTTTGGTTTTTCATGGCCACAAGGCTTGCATCTCTTCCAATTAAAATATCTGGAAGTCTCGTTCCTGGTGCAAGTGCTATACCCAATGTGATAAAAGCCAAGCCCACAAGTCGAAAGGCTTGACGCACGACCAACAAAATAAACCCACCAGTAACGACTAAGGCGAAGACGTGATTGGCTAAGGCCGGCGGGTGGCTCACTGAACCTGGTAGATCAGACACCCAAATGGCCGTCTTGGTCATTAGATCAATGCCAAAACCCATGAAAATCAAAGGACCTGCTTCTAAGCCCAAAGGCATTGTAAGTAAGGTTAGAAGAGCAGCTGGCATAACTATCAGGTTACAAACCGGCATGGCAATCAAATTGGAGAGCACCGAATAGTGTTGTGCATTATGGAAGTGATAAATTGCAAAGGGCGCAACAGCGGCGCTGGCAATTAGCGTTGAGAGAACCACCGCTGCAAAGGGCCACAGAAGTCTTCGCCATATCGGTATTCCATCTCTGTCGGGCGTTGCTGTTCTTGATCTTATTAGCTCGAAGCCGGCGGTTAACGCAGTGACGGCGGCAAATGACATTTGAAACCCGGGATCAAGAATGCTTTCGGGGAAAATGATCAAGATGACAAGCGCTGCGATGGCGACATTGCGCAAGGCTATGGCAGGACGGTCCACCAATATGGCCAGGAACATCATAACAATCATGATAAACGAGCGGATAGTGGCGAAGGCGTCACCTGAGATCAGAAGGTATGCGAATGACCCAATGATGGCACCCACAGCAGCCCATTTCTTTATGGGGTATCGCAAGGCGATCATGGGGAGCAGAGCGAACAGGACTCGTAGAACGAAGTAAACCGAACCACCCATGATGGCCATGTGAAGTCCTGAAATGGACAAAATATGATAAAGGCCGGCACCACGATAAGCTTCATTTGTGAAATCAGAGATCGCACCTCTTTCGCCAGTTATCAATGCGGTAGCGATGGCTCCGGTTTCATTTGACAAGACAGCTTCTATCCTTGCGCCAATTGAGCGGCGAAGTGTCTGCATGAAAACATTGAAACTCAAGGCGGGCGTTAATTTGGAGTCTTTTAAGCGCGCCAGGGGAGATACTGCGTAACCGACACCTCCCAGTTTTTTAAACCATGCATACCTTGCAAAGTCGTAACCACCAGGAAGAGCTGGAGTTGGTGGAGGGTTTAGTTTGGCTTTTAGGGTTATGAAATCTCCCGACTTGATACTTGGTGAAGCTTTTACCAGATTTCCACTGACTGTTATTCTGATGAGCTGCGGCCTGAACCTGTCCGAAATATTTTTTATCTTCGTTGGCCTTATGGTCAACCGCTTTGCGCCCTTTAAGCGCTGCTCGACCAATACGACATGGCCGGTCACTTCTACAGCTCGTGTGGGGGCTTTCAGGACTGGCGCACGAACCCACTCTGTCTTGAACTTTGCGGCTGAAAATCCAGCTGCACCACACATGACAAGTCCAAAGGCGACGGTAGTTAGCGTGTGGGGTGGCAGCGCGTATTTCAAACATAGGGCGGCAAGAAAGACCGCAGGTCCCAAAACCAAACCAGGTTCGTTGTTAAGAGAAAAATAGAATGCAGCACCCGCCCCAAAAGCTATTGTGATCCAGATGATCCATTGGTCACGCTCCTGGTCGAGCAGGGTTATGATCTGTGCTAAGTAATAATTTGGAGTATGTCGTGGTTCCTCATCAAAGGTTGCAGGTGGTGAGTTGTGGTGTTGCTTGAATTGCCCTAGCACCATTTTGTATTCCCACCCTTACCCGTCTTGCCGGGGTGTGCTACATCGCATAATAAACTTGGCTTCTTAAATTCACCATATCCTATAATCTCAATATACAGATCACCTCATGACCGCAAAATCATCAAATGCGCAAAGCAACGTTCGTGTGCGTTTTGCACCCTCTCCCACTGGATTTCTTCATATTGGCGGGGCCCGCACTGCCCTTTTTAATTGGCTTTATGCAAAAGCTAAGGGCGGGTCCATGGTGCTGCGCATCGAAGATACCGATCGTAAGCGCAATAGCCCCGAGGCGGTGGCTGCCATCCTGGATGGATTAAAGTGGCTTGGTCTGGATTGGGATGGCGATCCTGTTTCTCAATTTGAGCAGGCTGCGCGGCACCGTGAAGTTGCCCTTCAGCTTTTGGAAAATGGCAAGGCCTACAAGTGCTTTCTCAGTGCCGATGAGCTCAAGGAAATTCGCAGTCAGGCTGAAGCTGAAAAACGCCCCTTTACTGTAAACTCTCCTTGGCGCGATCGGTACGCCAGTGAGGCTCCTGAGGGTGCTGCGTTTGTCATCAGGCTTCGAGCTTCCAATGAAGGAACGACGCTGATCAAGGATCATGTTCAAGGTGAGGTGATGTTTCCCAACAAGGACCTCGATGATCTTATTTTGCTTCGTTCCGATGGTTCACCTACTTATAACCTCGCTGTTGTGGTTGATGATCATGACATGGGAATTACGCACGTCATTCGTGGTGTTGACCACCTTAGCAATGCGGCACGACAAACTCAGATTTATGCAGGCATGGGTTGGGACGTTCCTGAATGGGCACACGTTCCTTTGATCCACGGCCCTGATGGCGCTAAACTTTCAAAACGACATGGCGCACTTGGCGTCGAGGCCTATCGCGATATGGGATATCTTCCCTCGGCGCTACGGAATTACCTCGTTCGTTTAGGCTGGAGCCACGGAGACGATGAGTACTTTTCCACGCAACAAATGATTGAATGGTTTGATCTTGATGGGATTGGCAAGAGTCCGGCGCGGTTTGATTTTGCCAAACTTGAAGCACTGAATGGACTTCATATCCGCAACAGTGATGACCAGGAGCTTGTCACTCAAATTGAAAACCTTCTACCTTACCTACAAGGAGGTGAAGAAAAACTAGAACAACTTTCTGGTGGTGTTGGCAAGCAGCTCGTCGCGTCCATGCCTGGGCTTAAGGAACGCGCCAAAACCTTGATTGAGCTCATTGACGGTGCCTCCTACTTGTTTCAAGAACGACCGCTCGATCTCAACAAAAAGGCTAGAAAGATTCTGAGTGATGAAGCAAAAGATATTTTAAAAAAACTTGAACCTGAACTTCACACTCTTGAGGCTTGGGCTGCGGAACCTTTGGAGGAAGCAGTCCGCTCTTTTGTCGCCTCACATGATTTGAAACTTGGCAATGTTGCCCAGCCGCTTCGCGCTGCCATTACCGGCTCCAATGTTTCTCCGCCCATCTTCGACGTGATGGAGGTGCTGGGGCGAGACGAATCACTGGCGCGCATTAAAGATCAGACGGGCGTATGAACTCGGTTCATTCTCATGTTCTTCAGGTGATATAGTTCTTTTCGAATGCACTGGATTTGATTGGTCTTTATAGATGCTTTATGGTTCTGAACAATCTATTCTGGTCTTCTACTAGAATGGGTCCTTTACCTGATTATTTGCATTATGCAAAATGTCTTACGTTTTCAAATCAGTGTTTCAATGTTGAAGAAAAATGCTGTCTGGCATTAACATCATCGACTTAGTTCCTTTGACCCATAGCGTATTTCCAAAGCATGGGTAGAATCAGAACTAGGCTGTTATGTATCTTTTACATAGTTACCTTAAGGCTTGTTCATTGATTTGGTTGGCTTGCCGCAAACACGATTGTGGGCTACCCATTGTGAGTGACTCGCTCGAGAATTATCGAGTGAAATTGCCAACCCAACAATTCGCTGCAAATTAGCCCGAGCCGCAATGGTTGACTCGAGGATATCGTTTATGACGTTAAAAGATAAAATTCATTCTGAAGCTTTGGCTCATCTTCACTTGGACGGTAAAGATCTGGACCTGGTTATTCATAAAGGGACGGTGGGGCCTAGAGTCATCGATGTTGGAAAACTTTACAAAGAAACGGGTCATTTCACTTATGATCCGGGTTTTACATCTACGGCGAGTTGCAAATCCAAGATCACATACATTGATGGTGCCGCCGGGGTATTGTTGCATCGCGGATATCCGATCGAGCAACTTGCAGAGCAATCAACCTACCTGGAAACATGTTACCTTCTGTTGAATGGTGAGCTGCCTTCCAAAAAAGAACTGCTGAAGTATCGTATGCAGATTACGAAGCACACCATGCTTCATGAGCAAATGACAAGTTTCTATAAAGGTTTTCGGCGCGACGCTCATCCAATGGCAATCATGTGCGGAGTTGTTGGCGCCATGTCTGCTTTTTATCATGACAGCACGGATATCTCAGATCCTCGCCAGAGAACTGTTGCGGCCAACAGAATGATTGCCAAGATGCCGACAATTGCAGCTATGGCCTATAAATATTCTATTGGACAACCCATTAGCTATCCGAGAAATGATCTGAGCTACACCGGCAACTTTCTTAAAATGTGTTTTGGAAACCCATGCGAAGAATTTCAAGTTAACGAAGTTGTGGCACGGGCTCTCGATCGCATTTTCATTCTCCACGCAGACCATGAACAAAACGCTTCTACAGCTACTGTGCGGCTTGCCAGTTCTTCAGGGGCAAATCCTTTTGCGTGCATTGCTGCGGGTATTGCTTGTTTGTGGGGGCCGGCTCACGGCGGCGCTAACGAAGCGGCACTTAATATGCTTGAGGAAATTGGAACCGTTGATCGTATTCCGGAGTATATTGCCAAGGCTAAAGACAAAACATCGGGTTTTCGCCTAATGGGCTTTGGGCATCGCGTTTACAAAAACTTTGATCCGCGCGCCTTAGTGATGCGCAAGACTTGCCATGAAGTTTTGGAGTCTATTGGCAGAGAAGACGATCCATTGCTGAAAGTTGCGCTGGAGCTTGAAAGAATCGCGCTGGAAGATGACTACTTCATCAAGAAGAAGCTTTACCCCAATATTGATTTTTACTCGGGTATCACGTTGCGAGCAATCGGCTTCCCGGTTTCCATGTTCACGGTTTTATTTGCCGTGGCCCGGACCGTGGGATGGCTCGCTCAGTGGAAAGAGATGATTGAAGATAGTGAACAGCGTATCGGTCGGCCCAGGCAGCTTTATATTGGCGAGCCATTGCGGCAATTCGTTCCCATCTCCCAGCGAAATTAATTTTTCTTCGCATATCTTTGAATGATTCTGGCAGCGTGTTGGCTTGGTGATTCCTTATCGTGGGCCATCATAAGCGGAATCTTTTGCAAGGCTTTAATCTGCCTCTCGCGCGTGGGTGTCTCGGTTAAAAGAGATTCTATGGCGTCAGCCATGTGTTCTGGTATGCACTTCTCCTGAAGATACTCTGGGAATACATTTTCACCCAAGACCAAATTAGCGAGAACAACTGATTGTACTTTCATCAGAAACCGCAAGTGAGATGCCAACTGATCCACCTTGTAGGCAACGACCATTGGGGTGCCAGAAAGTGCAAGTTCCAATGTCACTGTTCCAGAGGCGGCCAAGGCTGCTCGTGATGCCTTGAAAGCTCTGAATTTATCGTCTTCGCTTTCCAATAAAATGGGTTTTATTGACCAAGACTTTACATACTCTTCTATCAAGGAACGTCTTGCCTTAATGACGGGAATGAGGACACTCAAATCATGGCCCCGCTCCTTAATAATAGAGACCGTGCGACCAAAGGGTTCCATCAAACGTTTTATCTCGGTGGCGCGGCTTCCTGGAAGCACTGTCAGAACGACGTCTGTGGGCTTTATGTTCAGACGGCTCAATAGTTCGGCTGGATCAAGTTCGTTCATCCAATCACGGCGCTCGACAAGGGGATGTCCGACATAGGTACAGTCCGGCCCGCCTAATCTTTCATGAGCTTGCGGCTCAAAAGGTAGCAACGCCAAAACATGGTCCACATAAGGTTTCATCTT
>JAJRZC010000265.1 GCA_024275435.1 Alphaproteobacteria bacterium | reverse complement strand
CGCTTTAGATGGCGGGAACCCCATTTGCTTGCGCGCGTGTGCTCGGCGCGTACCGATAAACTATGGAGGGCGCGCCGCCAAGTTAACAATTCGAGAGGTTGGTGCCGGAATTGTGGCTTGTGAGCGGATTGTTCTCTTCTTGGCTAATCTCGGCTAAATCTCGTGGGGTACGCGTTGACAATCCTGTGGTTGGGTTCTTATGTCTGGTTTGAATGCGTGATTATGATTTTTCACTTCTCAAGCTTTTACTATGACAAAATGTAGCGAGCATCAGGCTCTAGGTCTGCCGTATACTGCGCTCTTGGTTTTTTGATCTGGTAAAGACCTGACGGGCGGAAAACCAGCGCTTTTTTTCGGGTGTGGTGAAAAATATTTTTCACGTACATACGAGTGGATATGTGACCGCAGTTGGTCACGGTTAAGAAACTAGGATCGGAAGTTAATGCTCTCCTCCATAGGCGGATTTGCGGCAAAAGTCTTCGGTAGCTCTAATGATCGCAGGGTAAAGAACTATCGACCGCGCGTTGAAGCGATCAATGCTCTCGAGCCGGAGCTTGAGGCTTTGTCTGATGAAGAGCTTCGGGCGCGAACGGATATGTTCCGCCAACAGCTTAAAGACGGGACGAAACTTGACGACCTATTGGTGCCAGCTTTTGCCACGGTTCGCGAAGCTGCCAAGCGCACCCTTGGTCAACGGCATTTCGATGTGCAGTTGATTGGTGGGATGGTTCTGAACGATGGCAAGATCGCTGAGATGAAGACCGGCGAGGGCAAGACGCTGGTTGCAACACTGGCTGTTTATCTAAATGCATTGCCTGCCAATGGCGTTCATGTGGTTACCGTCAATGACTATCTTGCTCGACGCGACTCTCAGTGGATGGGGCAGATCTATACATTTCTCGGGCTTACCGTGGGGGTTGTTGAACATGGTGTTGATGATGACGTGACGCGACAGGAGCAGTATAACTGCGATGTCACATACGCGACGAACAATGAGCTTGGGTTCGACTATCTTCGCGACAATATGAAGATGACCAAGGAGGAGATGGTTCAACGCGGGCACGCGTTTGCAATTGTTGACGAAGTGGATTCGATTTTGATCGATGAGGCGCGAACGCCTCTAATTATTTCCGGACCGCTTGAGGATCAGGCCGATCTTTATATCGGGATCGATAAACTGATCCCGAAGCTCAGTGAAGGCGATTTTGAACTGGATGAAAAGCAGCGTCAGGTTACGTTGACCGATGAGGGTAACGAAACCATTGAGCGCTTGTTGTCCGAGGCCGGCCTTTTGAAGGGGGAATCGCTTTACGATATCGAGAACGTCGGGGTGGTTCATCATGTGAACCAGGCTTTGCGTGCGCATCATCTGTTCTTGTTGGACCGGGATTATATTATCAGTAACGACGAGGTGGTCATTATTGATGAGTTTACCGGCCGTATGATGCAAGGACGCCGGTATTCGGAAGGGTTGCATCAAGCTCTTGAGGCGAAGGAAGGTGTCACGATTCAGCCTGAGAATCAGACATTGGCATCGATCACATTCCAAAATTACTTCAGGCTTTATGACAAGCTTTCCGGCATGACCGGAACGGCTGCGACTGAAGCATCCGAGTTCATGGATATCTACGGTCTTGATGTTGTCGAGATACCCACAAACCTACCGGTTAAGAGAATTGACGAAGATGATGAAGTCTATCGTACCCAGAAGGAAAAGCTTGCCGCCATTGTGATGTCTATTGCCGAGGCGGCACGCAAAGGGCAACCGGTTCTTGTGGGTACGGTGTCCATTGAGAAGTCCGAGCAATTGGCAGAACTGCTGAAGGACAAAAAGTACATTAGAGATCTTGGCAACAAGCTTCTCGATCAGGCGAAGGAACTCAATGAGGCCAAAGAAGGTGAGCTGAAATCTTATCAGGAGGACCTTGGTCATTATCTGATTTCTTTGGCGGAGAGTTCACGCAAGGGTCACGACCCAATTCCACACAAAATTCTCAATGCCAGATATCATGAGCAGGAAGCAAGCATTGTTGCCCAGGCGGGTGTTCCTGGAGCCGTGACCATTGCGACGAATATGGCTGGTCGCGGCACAGATATCCAGTTGGGCGGTAACGTGGATTTCCTTATGCTGGACTGGCTTTCGGAGCAGGAAAAGGCCGGCAAAAAGCCAAGCCAAGCAGAAATAGACAAACAAAAGTCATTGATCGAAGCCCAGGTCGGCGAACAGAAGAAAAAGGCGATAGAAGCTGGTGGGCTTTATGTGTTGGCCACTGAGCGGCATGAGAGTCGTCGTATTGATAACCAGTTACGTGGGCGATCAGGGCGCCAAGGGGACCCTGGGCGTTCAAAGTTCTTTCTAGCCCTGGATGACGACCTTATGCGGATCTTCGGGTCCGATAAGATGGAGGGGATTTTGAAATCGCTGGGTCTGCGTGATGGCGAGGCGATCACCCACCGATGGATGAATAAGTCTTTGGAAGTTGCGCAGAAAAAAGTTGAAGCGCGCAACTTCGATATTCGAAAGCAGATCCTGAAATACTACGATGTGATGAATGACCAACGTAAGGTCATTTTTGAACAGCGTCTCGACATCATGGCAGAGGAAGACGTCTCAGAAATCGTACGGGACTTGCGTCATCAAACGGCGGAGCAATTGGTAGCGAAGCATATTCCTGAGAAAGCCTATGCCGAACAATGGGATACCAAGGGGCTGGAAGAGGCCGTCTATAATATCTTTGGTCTTGAGCTACCGGTTTCACAATGGGCGGAAGAGGAAGGAATTGCAGATGAGGAGATCGAGGAACGGTTGATCAAGGCCATAGATGAGCGCGCTGCGGCCAAAGCAGCGGACCTGGGTCCTGATTTAATGCGTCATGCGGAAAAGATGATCCTTTTGCAGACGCTTGATTTCTTATGGCGTGAACATCTTTTGACATTGGAGCATCTGCGGCAAGTGATCGGTTTCCGCGCTTACGGGCAGCGCGATCCTCTGAATGAATATAAGACTGAAGGTTTCGTATTATTTGAAACTCTGCTGACGCGTCTGCGAGAAGTTGTTACTGGGCACTTGATGCATCTTGAGAAGGGTGATGATGCCGAGGAAGAATTCATGGAGCAGCCCGAACTTCCACCGATGGAAGCGCACCATATCGACCCGTCAACGGGCTTTGATGAGATGGCCATGGCTGAAGCGGCCTTGAGCGGTGAGCAGGGTTTGCGAGAAAAGGAAGAACCGCGCCAGGTTCCGATCAAGACACGTAAGGGGGCGGGGAAAATAGATCCGAACAACCCTTCGACTTGGGGCAAGGTTGCTAGAAACAAGAAATGTCCTTGTGGATCGGGCAAGAAATACAAGCATTGCCACGGCCAGCATAAATAGGGTTCTTGTTGGTTTTAATTCCTTGATATACGTCGAAGGTTTGAGAGTGAGATCAATGCGAAGGATTTCCTTGGGTTTTCTTTCGCTTTTAGCTCCTCCTACCGCGGGGGGCGTTCCGGTTGTATCTGGCTAAGTTTCTGGATTTTTTCCAGGTTGTGAAGTGCCTTTTTCGTTGAAGGAGGGGGCAGGCAACGCCTTACTATATTGTGGGTGGTTTGCGGTTTTCTTTTGTTTTGTTTCAAGTGGGCACTTTGAAGGTCAGCACTGCTTTGCACTGCGTTGTCATCGTGTATGTGGTAGCGGCCCTGACAGACATTGATTTGAGGTGGAAGGTGCGTGCGCTCGAATGAATCGTAGCCCCGCTTGAGATTTTTCCAGAAATCAAACCACTCACTGCCAGTGTGTCGATTGAGGTTCTTGTCAGTCATGTGGAAAGGGAACACGTGGATGGGGACGTGTTTTTGCCCACTTTTGATCGCTGCTTTGGTTAACTCGTAAATTTCGTCGATTACGGGGTTGGTCATGGCAAAGCAGCCTGTGGACGTGCAACCGCCATGTACAAGAATATAAGAACCGGTACGATCTAGAGCGCGATCGAGAACGTTGGGGAAGCCAAGGTTTAAAGATTTTGGCCAACGGCCGGAGCGGCGAAGACGATGGCGCGTGATGGTGTAGAAACCTTCTGGGGCTTGTTTGTCACCTTCTTTAAGCTTGGGGCCTAGTCTCCCCGACCAATTGCAAATTGGGTAGGTGGCGAAGTGGACGAAAACCGGACCGCGACGCATCCATATTTCAAGTTCCGATTCTTCCTTGAAGATTCTGATGAAGATGGGAGCGCCTGATTGAAGATCTTTCTGTTTCAGTCTTGCCTCGCGCTGGGAAATATTGGGGGTGCCGGGGAGTGGCAGACGACCTGTGGCGGCTTTTTTCTGACGCTCGATACGATCAGGTGCGACGCCCTTAAGCTCTATGGAGACAGCTAACGCGCTTGTTGAGCTGATGATCAACATCAGCATGCCGGTTAAAAGCTTTTGGAGTGCGCTGTGAGGCCATATGGATTTAGCCATCTCGATAACGGGTACCTCTGTCTACTATGGCCTTGGTAAAATTTATTGCGATGAGCCGTTTTTCATATCTTGCCCATCAAGAACTGTCGAAACTCTTAACTGGAGTTAACCCCTTTGCATGAGTTCACAATTCGTGAGTTTCCTGTGGTGTTTTTCAGTGCGGGTTCAAAGACATAGCGGCGTCGGCAGACCTTGACACGGGGTGGGATTTTGGTGGTTTCAAAAATATCATAGGCGGGTTTTAATTGTTGCCAGAAGGAAGACCACTGGTGATTTTTCCGCTGCGACAGAGCCTTTCTGGTCATTCGAAACGGAAAAACTTGAACCTGAAATCGTTTTTGTCCGTTGTCCAGCGCGGAAGTGACGAGTTTCCACAGCTCGGTGATGCCTTCGTTGGTCATGGCATAGCAACCTGCCGATGAGCAGCCGCCGTGAACCATGAGATAGGTTCCGGTGCGACCATGGCTTTTATCGAAGCGGTTTGGAAAACCAAGGTTGAAAGAACGGTGCCAGCGACTTGCTGGATTGAGTTGGCCTTTTGAAACTGTGTAGACGCCCTCTGGGGCTTGGCGGTCACCTTGTTTGAGTTTCGGGCCGAGCCGACCTGAATATCGGCAGATGGGATAGGTGGTGAAGAGATGGAACTTGTTGTTTCGCTTCATCCATAGTTCCAATTTGAATTCGCGCTTGAAAATACGAATGAAGATGGGAGCGCCGAGCTTGAGGTTTGATTGTTGCAAGCGTTGGTCGAGTTTTTGGTAGTCGGGGGTGCCTTGTAAGGTCAGGCCGGAGCGATACCAGAGCAGGCGCGTGTGGCGTTCATAGTTGATTTGGGTTTGGTCCGGATCCTCAAAAAAAAGGTCCAAGTGACCGGGCAGGAAAGCCAATGCGAGAGCAATGGCTATCATGGCAAGAGTGAAAACCACCGCGGGGCCGCGGACCTTGCGCCGATGGGGCGTTTTAGCCATCACGGAATTCCGGACTGAGCGTACGGCTAGCTATGAAGGGTTAGTTATTGAACCCGTAGGCGGTATCTGTTGGGGAGCTTTCGATAGGGCGGATTGCGGGTTGAGGCGGGCCTCCAAGTCCTGAAAGAACGGATGCGTTTGAAGGAGCTGGGGAGGCGGCGATCTGTTGAACTGTATCTGGAGTTGATTGATGGGCAAAACGGCGTGTCTTCGGCCCGGGGGCAATGATACGTTCGCTGGCAATCTGTTCTTCTGAGGGTTTGGGTACGAACGGTTCAATCATTGGGCGATCGAAACGGGGGCAGGGAGCATCAGCTTGTGGCATTCGTCCATTAGCCGGCAGGTTGACATTGACGACATAGCGTTTTTCGCAAACAGCAACGGTTGGCGGAAGACGATGAATTTCAAAGTGGTCGTAACCGCGTTTTAAAACTTTCCAGAATTTGGCCCAGCGATTCTTTCTGTGTCGAAGCATGTTTGCGCGTGTCATACGGAAGGGAAAAGCGTGTACTTGAATGACTTGTTGTCCACCCCTGAAGGCTTCGCGGGCAAGCGCGTAGATTTCCTCGACCAGGGCATCTGTCATGGCGTAGCAACCGGCGGACTTACATTTACCATGGACCATAAGGAAATCGCCCGTGCGTCCCTTGGCTCGGTCATAGGCATTTGGATAGCCAAGATTGAAGGCAACATGGAACTTGGAGTTTGGGTTCATCTGGTTACTGGTGACCGAGTAGAAACCTTCCGGTGCTTGCTTGTCGCCTTGGCGTATTTTGGGGCCGAGCTTTCCTGACCAATTACAGATTGGGTAAGTTTTGAAGTGGTAGAATCTGCCGTCGTCGCGGGCCTTCCAAACTTCCAGTTCGGATTCCTCTTTGAAGATGCGAACGAAAATTGGTGCTGCGGGGTCCATGCCCTTGTGACCGAGGAGCATTCTGGTCTCTTTGACCAATGGCTGCTCAGCTGGTGATATTTCGGGCACACCGGAGCATGCTGCAAGCAGCAGAGTTGAGATCATCGCTAGTGCAAAAGCGCAAAACTTATGAATGACGAAAAGCTTCCCGGTAAATTGACTCATGACACAGTGCCCCTGGCGCACGAGCTCAAGATCGAATCAGTAGGTTAATTGCACGTTAAGTAAGAGAAAATACAAGGCAAATTTACGGCACGCAATAGCTTAAAATCGCTGTAACTCAACTGGTTCACGGTTAGGGTTGGAGGAAGGCCTGAATTTACGGCTTATGGTCTTGGTGAGTGCAATATGTTTTGCCCAAGATCTGGAGACTGATTGGGGCAAAATTGCTGGGTTTTGGAGCTAGAGGGTCCGACCCATTTCCAGGAATCTGTCGTGTCGAAGCTTTCGAAGTTCATCGGGCTTTTTATCTTTTAGTTCGTCGAGGGCCTGAGAAATGGCCTCTTTGGTCGCGCGGATGACATGGTCTTTGTCCCGGTGAGCGCCACCGATGGGCTCGGGGATGATGGTATCTATGATCCCCATTTTCATCAGATCCTGCGCGGTTATTTTCATTGCGGTGGCAGCTTCTTCTTTTTTTTCTGCATCTCGCCAAATGATCGAGGCGGCTCCTTCGGGAGAAATCACGCTGTATATGGCGTGTTCCAGCATCATGATTTTGTTGGCTGTTGCGATGGCAACAGCACCTCCTGAGCCGCCTTCACCGATGATTACAGTTACGATGGGCACTCTCAAATTTAAGCAACAATCTGTGGAACGGGCGATGGCTTCGGCTTGGCCGCGCTCTTCGGCGTCGATACCAGGATAGGCGCCGGCGGTATCGACCAGCGTGATAATGGGAAGAGAAAACTTTTCTGCCATTTCCATCAGACGAACGGCTTTGCGGTAACCTTCTGGCATCGCCATACCAAAGTTGTGCTTGATGCGTCCTTCGGTGTCGGAGCCTTTTTCGTGGCCGATGATCATGACTGATTGGCCTTCGAAGGTCCCAAGGCCGCCGACAATAGCATCATCGTTGGCATAGAGGCGATCACCAGCCAGAGGGCTGTAGTCCTCGATGAAGCTGTTGATGTAATCCATGGCATGTGGGCGTTGGGGATGACGAGCAACCAGGGTTTTTTGCCATGGGGTCAGACTTGTGTAGGTCTCGTTGAGAGTCTTGTTAACTTTCTCTTCGAGCTTATCAATTTCCGAATTCAGCGAATCTTCGGTGTTGTCGTCAATGAGGAGTTTCAGCTCGGAGATTTTATGCTCAAGCTCGGCAATGGGTTTTTCAAAATTCAAATAAGTGCGGACGGTTTCGGCGCGATCCAATTTTGCGGCCCTTCTAAATGGTGTTGTCTGAGAGTGTGCCGGTTAGTTGCACGGCTGCGAGCAAGTTTTTTCGACATTCACTCCATGCCCGTTGGCCTGTCAAGATGGCGCATTGATATGAGGTGAATGGCGATTTGCTCTAAGCTCTTGAAATGTTTATATTATTATTGCTTCTGGTTGCGGGAGTCCAATGGGAATTGGTCTTCGGGCTGGTTGCAAGAGATTTTTTTCGAAGGTTGGCACAAGGAATTATTTGCCGGCGGATTGTTTTGGGTTTGAAAGTGGATGGTGGTCTTCTACGAGTTTTTTCAGCCGTTCTTGGAGAACGTGGGTGTAAATTTCTGTTGTTGAAATATCGGCGTGCCCTAACAGTTGCTGGACTGTTCTCAGGTCGGCGCCGCGATCAAGCAGATGGCTGGCGAAAGCGTGACGTAGTACATGTGGGCTTATGGCGTCTGCATTTAAACCGGCTTCCGTTGCCAGGGTCTTCAAGTCTTGTGCGAAACGCTGCCTTGTGAGGTGCCCTGTGGCGCTTCGTGAGGGAAATAGCCAGCGAGTCGCAACTGTGGAGGAGATTTGATTTTGCGGATTTTTTGCCGCGTTCAAATATTGGTTCAAGGCTTCGCGGGCGGGCGCGTTGAGGGGGACTAAGCGCTCGCGACCTCCTTTGCCTTTTACGGTGAAGACCCGCTCGTCACCCAGAAGCACGGATCTGGGAAGGGAGACGAGTTCTGAGACGCGTAGTCCTGTAGCGTAGAGGATTTCAAGCAAACAATGGAATCTTAAGGCGCGAATAAGTTCTCGACCGGTAAGCGCAATACAGCGATTTTTTGCAGTTTCAAGGAGAGCGTCAACCTCTTTTATGCTCATCGTTTTGGGAAGTTTCTGGGTTTTCTTGGGGCCAGTGAAACCGTGTGTTGGGTCGGTATGGATAATCTGCTCAGCAACCAGGAAGCGAAACAACTGGCGCAAAGCCGAAAGTCTTCTGGAGCGGGTGGTCGGCGCTTCACCCAGCTGGGCAAGGGTGCGCATATAATTGCTGATATCAACAGGGGTGAGTTGGGTGAGGCTGTGATGGTTTTGGTCGTAGTAGCTGGCGGCCTTGGTGAGATCGCGCCGGTAGGCGTCTAGGGTGTTAGGGGCGGCTCCTCGCTCCGCGGCCAGCATTTCGAGAAAAGATTCGATGTGCTGCAGGTCGGTTGGATTGGCGCTGATATTTTGGGCCATTTTGCTGTGGCTGCCGAGGGTTGGTCCTGTGGGCTTGAGTATGTCCAGGATTGAAATGGATGCAAAGCCTCAATGTGACAGAGTTTGGTCTTCTCAAATCAGCCTGTCAATTTGACGTTGCTGATCCTGATTTTATTGACTGGTGATGCGTGGCCACCTGGCGAAAAGGGCTTCAAAACCCAGTCTACGGGCATCGTGTTCCAGGCCGGCACGTTTTAGTGCCCGGATTGAATCCCCCAGTGCGATCATGTGGGCGCCCTCAGCTCCGTTTGGCCCCAGGGTCTGCATAACAAGCAATATCGTTCGGCCGAATTCACGGTTCTTGGCTGCATCCTGAAGGCGGGTCAGAACGCCGGTTTCTGGTAGATGACCGCCTTTGGGTTGGGGTGTTTGGCTTGCTGCCTGCCACAAGGGAATGGGTACTTGATAATCAAGGGCATCAAGTACAGTGGCGAGACGATGAAGTTGCTGAGAGCTGAAACGGCCATTAAGGGCCATGTCCTCTACTGATGGCAGGTTTGCTCCGCGGGGCGTTGTCTGGTCTGAATCGGCGATGTCTAGCAGTGCAAGCCAATGGTCCAGATTTCCGGTGGACCTTTGATCAAGTTGGGAACTTAAGTTGACCCACGATCTGGCGCGTTGCGGGTCATTTGCTGCCAGGGCAATTTCGATCGCCGTTTCTGCAAACCAGCTTATTTCCGGGACAGGATGCAGTGTGTCGGTTGTCGCATGGACCATTTGGAGTGAGGGTAGGTAAAGGCCTGCTTTGCGGGCATGGTCTAGAAACGAGCGGATCAGACGTGCCTTCTTGAAAGGTGTGAATTCGTTTTCAAGCCTTGAAAAAAGAACTGCACGGGTAAAAGGATCTTTGTTTGTGGAGGCGTTAGCGGGAGGTACAGCCCAGTTTGAAGCTTGCTCGTTTGATTGTGGGGCATTATTGGCGGCAAGGCGGTAAATATCGGCGAGGGCTGTGGGTTTTATGGCATTGATGCGTGTTGCAGCTTCAGCGGCATGTAATCGCGTAAGTGGGTCTTGGCTGGAATCGTTTGTGAGGGCCACGAGCAAAGCCGGTTCGGCACGTGAAATGATGTCGAGACCGGGTTTTTGCTTTGCTATTTCCAGGATGCGGTAGGCTAATCCCGTGATGGTTCCTTTCGATGGCAACTTGGCGGTTGTGCCATGGGCAACGGCATCGAGTGCGATGATTGCGGCGGCATTGTTGCTAGCGTGTTCGTGAGCAAGATCCGCGGCCAATTGTGTGGCGGCTGAATTTCCTGAGGTGGCGGCGCAGTAACCAAAGAGCATAACGGCATCTGATTTCAAGGCATCGGGTATCGCATTTACATCAATCTGGCGAACATTCTTGCAACCTCGATCTGGCTGACCAAGGACAATGTCAGATCGCGCCTGAAGAAGTGTGCCTAGCGGGTCTGAACCATCGATGTTTTGGGCGTTTGGGTTCAACGATATGGTGTTGAGGCCTGAGCGGTAGAGTGCCTGGGCCCGCAGAGCCGCGAATTTACGGTCTGTTTCAGGGTTTCCGGAAAGTACCGCTTGAGAGGTGATGAGCTTAACCCAGAGTGCATGAAGGGCCTGAGATCTTGGGGGGATTTCAAGGGCTGCTAAGAGTTTCTCAACGCCTTCGAGGTTTAGGCCACGCCAAAGTTCATAGGGTAGACCAGAGCCATCAGTAGAAATAACTGGTTGAAGTTCTGAGCGTTCCACAGTTGCCGCCGGGAACGCTGAAGCGGGTTGGTTCTTGAAAATTGGTCGGCGTGGGTCTGCATTAGACTGCCATTGATCGTAGCCTCTGGAAGGCGGTTGTTGATTGGAGGGGAACCCTTCCATTGGTCGAAGCGGCGGGCGATTGTTTGCCTCCTCCTGAGGGCGTGCATTGTGATCGGATCCAAGAGTGTCGTTGGGATTGGGTTGGGATATTGCTGGGTTTGGGTGGTTGTTTTTATTGGTTTTCACAGTTGCTGGAGATTTGGTGGCGAAGGGATCCCAGGGATTTGATACTTGCTGTGCACGTAGAGG
>JAJRZC010000264.1 GCA_024275435.1 Alphaproteobacteria bacterium | reverse complement strand
GACCCACCCGCCCGCGAAACGTTGCTTGCGTAAAAATAAAGTCGCGTGGCAACGAGCAATGACGGTAGGCATAGCCCATGTCCTCGACAGACAGAACGTGGATATTGCCCTGACGATCCACAGCACGAGCACTTTCCAAAACATCCTTGGTCTCGGTTCCATGCGCACCAGCGTTCATCCGCAACGCCCCACCGATGGAACCGGGAATACCGCGATAGAACGAAAGTCCATCTATTCCCGCCTCACATGCTGAGCGCGCCACCTTCACGTCAGGAACAGCCGTACCGCTGATCAGGCGATGATCAGGTGCGACACGTACTTCACCAAAACCACGTCCCAATCGAATAACAACACCGGGCACACCACCCTCGCGCACCAACAGGTTAGATCCCAACCCAACGGTAAACACCGGCAGATCAGCAGGAATATTTTTTAGAAAATACGAAAGATCTTCTTCATCCGCCGGACGAAACAAGACCTGTGCCGGGCCCCCAATGCGAAACCAAGTGATCTCTGACATCGGTGAATTTGCCATCAGCTTCCCGCGAAGATCGGGCAGACCCGCACTCAGCTCAGCCGTGATATCGTGATGCCCCACCCGTTATTCCCCCGCCATACGCGGCGCATCTAAAAGCCATTCCGGCAACGATGCTGCCCACTCAGTGGAGGTTCCAGCACCAAGAAAAAGCACCATATCATCTTTGCGCCCATACCTCTGAATGAGTGGTACCAACTCCCTCGGATCATCGATGGAAAGAACCGAACCCACGCCACTCGCCGGGATACCATCGGCCAACGTATGTTGGTCAATACCCTCGATAGGGCTTTCCCCAGCAGAATAGAGCGGCGCCACAACGACACTATCGGCATCGACAAAACAATTGCAGAAATCCTGATAGAGCGATTTGATCCGTGAATAGCGATGCGGCTCCACAACCGCAATCACACGGCCCTTCGCACCGGCACGCGCCGCCTGCAACACAGATGAAATCTCAGCAGGATGGTGAGCGTAATCATCGAATATGGAAATACCATTCCACTCGCCAACATGCTGGAACCTGCGCTTGACGCCCGAGAAAGAGGAAAGCGAAGACCTGATCTCATCTTCTGAAACACCGCAATCAAGCGCCACCGCAATTGCAGCCAGCGCATTCAAGGCATTGTAGTGCCCTGGCGTTGGGATTGTCACATTGCTAAAGACTCTTTGGCCTCCAGGCACGCGATCACTCAAACGAATATCAAAATTGATTGTCCCACCACTTTGCGACAGCTTCTCGACGGACAAATCAGCACCGGGAGACAAACTATAGGTCAACAGTCGCCGCCCATCATGACGCAAACCCAATCGGTCAACCATCTGCCGCACCACAGGATGATCGATACACGTCACTGCCAAACCATAAAACGGGATGTTTTTATAAAACGCTTCATACTCGCGATGCATATTCTCAACCGACCCGAAATGATCAAGATGCTCAGGGTCAATGTTCGTTACCACACCAATCTGTGTTGGAAGCTTTGTAAACGTTCCATCAGACTCATCGGCTTCAACAATCATCCATGAGCCTTGCCCCAGCCGTGCATTGGAGCCCCAATCGTTGATAATCCCACCTGTGATAACCGTCGGGTCGCGTGATGTCTGCGAGAAAATATGAGCAATCAGTGACGTTGTGGATGTTTTGCCGTGCGTTCCGGTAACCGAGATCGTGGAATAAAGCCGCATCAACTCGGCCAACATCTCCGCACGACGGATAATGGATAGTCCTTTTGTTCGCGCAGCTTTAAGTTCAGGATTATCATCCTTCACAGCCGTCGAAATAACCACATTGCGCGCGCCAACAAGATTTACGGCATCATGACCGACAAATACACGCACACCTTTGTCGCGCAGACGACGCACATTTGCGCTATCGCGTTGATCACTACCTTGTACAGAAAAACCCTTTGCAACCAGAATTTCTGCGATCGCGCTCATGCCGATACCGCCGATTCCTATGATATGGAACGTTCCTGAATCGTGCGGCATTTGCATGATTGTTATTTCCTTCCAGAAGGGTGAACCCTTTTCAAAACGGCACCCTTGACCGTTTTCTCATTCAAGACTTGAACATTTCTAGCAGTTACAGGCCAAAAAAGACCGTTGTTCGACAACCCAGGCCCCCTTGCCATACGAAAACAAAAACCACTTGGTAACGCCCTGCAATACGGACGCAAACATAAAAATAGCTAAAAGAAACAGCCAGTACCCACACAGCTCATACATGAGCCAGCGCGATCCTCAACCCTTTCGCGTTAACCCAACGACCAAATCAGCCAGCGCAGACACAGCATCGGGCCGTCCCTGGGCTTTTGCCGCGGCGGCAGCCTTGCTTAACTCCGCCGGATCACCAAACAGTTGCTCAAGCCCTTCCGCCAAGCTCTCAGGCGTCAGATCTTTCTGTTCGATACACCAAGCTCCACCTGATTCGGCAAGTCTTGTCGCATTCTCCAGCTGATCATTATCTAAAGAATGGGGTAACGGCACCAAAACAGCAGGCCGGCCAATCACAGTTAATTCCGCCACAGTGGACGCCCCGGCGCGCCCAATCACAAGCTGAGCCCCAGCCATAATTTGCGGCAGATCCCTGAAAAACGACTCCACCTCATGCCCCACACCAGATTGTGTATAAGAGGCCCTAACCCTCTTAACATCCTCTTCACGAGCCTGTTGCACGATTTGCAACCTCGAGCGCAAACCTTCAGGCAGCAACCGGACCGCTTCTGGAATCATGTCTGAAAAAAAACGCGCACCTTGGCTGCCGCCAAACACCACGAGCCGCACAGGCTCGCCCTCAAGTGGAGACCAATATGGCCGCTGGGCCTGATCAAGCACCACTTGGCGCACAGGGTTTCCCGTACAAACAGCCTTGTCCTGAAAAGCTTTATCAAGAAATTTCGTCTTCACAAAAGACATGGCGATTTTATCAACACGCCCGGCGAGCATACGGTTAGCACGCCCTAAAACTGCGTTTTGTTCGTGAATGGCGCAAGGAATCCCCCGCAGTCGGGCTGCAAGCAGGGGCGGAAAGGTGGGATACCCACCAAATCCCACCACCACCGAGGGCTTCACACGCCCCATAAGTTCAACGGCTTTTCCTATCCCTCGCGAAAGTGTCCAGGCGGTACGCGCCACATTGATAGGAGATTTATCTGGAAGTGTTGCAGAGGGTATCTGATGAATCTCACGCGCAGGAAACTCAGACCCATAGCGATCTCCTCGCTCATCAGTCACCAGTTCAACCTCAATGTCCCGGCGCCCAAGCTCCTCCGCAAGTGCAAAAGCTGGAAACAAATGCCCCCCAGTGCCTCCAGCCGCAAGAAGTACCGGTCTATCCTGTCCACCCAACTTGTCGTCCACCCTAAAAGACCCCCGAAAATAAATCGTCCCGTAAAAATCGTATTCAATGGACTAAAGACGACATTCCTCCAACTTTTATGGAACGCGCCTGATCTGGCAACATTGGATCAACACGCCGACGTGTAAACGAAAGCAGCATGCCTAGTGTGACAGAAATCGCAAGCGTCGAAGAGCCTCCAGCAGAAATAAACGGCAAAGTCATTCCCTTGGCAGGCAACAACCCTGCATTGACCCCCATATTGATTAAGGCCTGCAATCCAAACACCAACGCAAGACCCTGTATCGCCAACCGGTCGGCCGAGCGCGGTTCCCGTTCAGCCCTGATCATGCAACGCATAACGATAAAACCAAACAAGGCAACGATTCCCAGGCAGGCTAGAACCCCATATTCCTCTGCAACCACAGAAAAAATGAAATCATTGTGGGCATCGGGAAATTTTGTCTTGATTGTGCCTTCTCCAGGTCCGCGACCAAAAAATCCACCTTGAATGAATGATTCCATGGCTCGACCCAGTTGGGTGTTAGCCCCGCTAGACGAGCCTAAGAATGCATCAATCCGCCCACGCACATGATCAAAGGCAAAGTAAGCTCCAATCAGCCCCGCCCCCAAGACACCACTCACCATGGCGACGCCCAGCAAACGTTGTCCCGACAAAAGATATAACGCAAGCCACACCAAAGCCAAAAGCCCCGCCTGGCCAATATCAGGCTGAAACCCAATGAGGGCAATGAAAACAACACCAATTACCATGGCCAATGGCAGCGCTGGCATGTCAGCACGGATCTGAGATTCAGCAAACAACCAGGCAAGAATCACAATCAAAACCGGCTTGGCAAACTCGGAAGGTTGTAGCGAATACCCCGCAATACTGAGCCAACGCTGCGCGCCATTGATCTCTTCTCCAGCAACAAGAACCCACACCAGAGCTATAAACGTTGCACCAAGCATCACCAATGCCACCCGGCGAAGAAAGCTCGGCGAGAAAAAAGACAAGGTCACGATCGTAATGAATCCAAGCACTGAGAAAACCAGATGCCGTTCAACAAAATAAAAAGTCGCAAACCCTTTTCTCTCCGCGACAGACGGACTGGCTGCAAGCGATAAAACCAAACCGATGACAATAAGACTGATGATCGCAACCAGCAAAACGCGATCGACGGTAAACCACCAGGCCGCCAGGAGGCTGCGATCCGAGCGCGACAATCTCATCTCTCCCTCCCTCTCAAACGAACGCCGGGAATTTTAGCAACCAGATCGCAAAACACCTCACCCCGTTTCTCAAAATTTGCAAACTGATCAAAAGAAGCGCACGCCGGCGATAACAGCACAACCGGCTGCTCACCAGCTCTGCTGCCACTTTCCGCAAATGACTTGGCATCCTTGAACGCTTGCTCAACAGCCGCTTCAAGGGTTCCGCTTTCAACATAACAAACGCGGCCCTCCAACGTCATGGCAAAATCGCTGGCAGCATCGCCGATCAAATAAGCTTTTTCCACGGCTCCAAAACTTGAAACAAGTTCTTCTATCCCACCATCTTTAGCAAGCCCGCCGGCAATCCAGAAGATGCCACT
>JAJRZC010000263.1 GCA_024275435.1 Alphaproteobacteria bacterium | reverse complement strand
ATACGGGCAAATGAAGGGGTCGGGCTTGATGCTCCTTTGAAATTGCGGAATCTGGTGTCGGCGGAGGATATCGAGAGCCAGGGGGACGCGCAATACCAAGAATATTTGTCAGAGATCTTAAAGAAAAATCGCCTTCTTAGGGCGGATGATGCGCGCTTTAAACGTGTGGTTCGTATCACTGGCGGTTTGCTGCCATTTGCCCAACGTTTCAATGATCGCGCTGGGAACTGGGCGTGGGAAGTTAATGTTGTTAAGTCGAACGTGATCAATGCATTTTGTCTGCCGGGCGGCAAAATTATCGTGTTTACCGGTATTTTTGATGCTTTGAAACTCACTGATGATGAGACGGCGGCGATGATCGGTCATGAGATTGCTCATGCAGTATTAGAGCATGCGCGTGAGCGGGAGGCGAAACGCCGTCTTCGGGATTTTGGTGAGCGGGCGTTGCGAAACATTCTTGGCGAGGATGTGGATCGTCTGGTGCGTGTTGGTGTAAACCTTATGGCGCTCAAGTTTTCACGAAATGATGAAATTGAAGCTGATCTTGTTGGTATGGAATTGGCGGCACGTGCGGGGTTTGATCCTCGAGCGGCAATTACCTTGTGGAAGAAGATGACCGCGAGAGAAAAGGGCAATACGCCGGAATTTCTTTCAACACATCCATCTGGCGAGAGCCGCATCGAGACGATCGAAGAACATCTTGATGAGGTGGTTCCTCTTTTTGAGAAGGTCGTTGAGTAGATCAGTTTTGCTTCACGGCGATGATGGCGTCGATTTCAACGGCACAACCGGCGGGCAGACTCGATACGCCGACAGCGGCGCGCGTGTGGCGGCCATTTTGGGCCAAGACATCGACCATGAGATCGGATGCGCCATTGATGACTTGCGGGTGGTCCTTAAACTCGGGTGTTGCGTTGACAAAGCCGTTCAATCTGACGATTTGCTCTATGAGGTCGAGGCTGCCAAGTGCGGCCTGAGCTTGTGCAAGTATGTTCAGGGCACAGATGCGCGCTGCCGCAACGCCTTGTTGAACATCAAGGTCGCGCCCTAGGCATCCGGTGATGGCTTCGCCGTCTGCTGTTTTTGAGATTTGACCCGAGATATAAAGGAGATTTCCCGCTCGTAAACTGGGCGTATAATTGGCCACGGGCGAAGGGGCGGAAGGGAGTTTGAGGCCAAGGGTTTCAAGTCGTGCGGTAATGGTGTCTTGCATGGGGTGTCGCCCGTTTGGTTAAAAGGTTCGCGCCTGGAGGGGCGGTTTCATGCTTTGATGACCCATCGGAGAAGTTCTGGCAAGATCAGGTGGTGATATCTTGAATGAGAACGGTCTTGAAAGTTGTCGTGAAGCGTGGGGTTTTTGGGCACAAGACACCTTGATAATGCGGCGTTGTGATTTGAGAAGTTTTTGTAGCTATTGGATTTATTAGCCAGCAAGAAGCAAGTATGAAAAATCGGCTCGGGGATATGCTATTATGGTCGCAAATGGTTTTTGTGTTTTGAGGTGGTGGCGTATGTTTTTTCACTTTTTGCTATTTCCGGTTTCACGAGCGCGGGTGAATGGTGGGTCAAGTATTTTAACATCTTGGTTTGTTGTGTCTTTCGTCCTGGCTTTTTCCTCTTTACTTACTGTGCCTTTGTTTTCGACACAGGTTTTTGCACAAGCGGCACACGGTGCTGTGAAGCTTTCACCGCACCGCGCCGTATATGACATTTCGCTTGATCATGCTTCTGTGGGTTCAGGGATTTCTGATATGAGCGGGCGCATGGTTTATGAATTGAGTGGCAATGCATGTGACGGCTATACGCAGAACATGCGCTTTGTGACCAAAATCACAGATCGAAATGGGGTTATGCAGATCAATGATTTGCGTTCCTCGAGTTGGGAAGGCGGGATGGCTGAACGACTGCGATTTCATTTGAGCCAATATCGCAATGACCGGCTAACGGACTCTACCGAGGGATCTGCCAGTCGGGGTAAGGGTAAAAAGGGTGCGGTCGATGTGCAATTAGAGAAACCCCACCGCAAAGGATTTGCCATTGAGAATGATGTCTATTTTCCCATGCAGCATTCCATTGCGCTTATCCAGGCTGCAAAAAAAGGGAAAAGTCATCTCACTGCCAGGGTCTATGATGGTTCTGAAAAGGGTGAGAAGGTTTATTGGGCAAGCGCCTATATTGGTAAACAGTTGCCGAGCCATATGAAGTTGGTCACGGCGAAGGTGAATAAGGTTCTTTCTGCTCAGTCAATTTCAGCTTGGCCGGTATCAATCAGTTTTTTCGAACCTGGTGGCGAGCATACGGACGCTGTTCCCGCTTATGAGCTGTCGTTCCGGTTTATGGAAAACGGTATTTCAACGCGGCTCCATATTGATTATGGGGATTTTGCCGTTCGTGGTGAACTGCGAGAGCTTAGTTTGCTTGCTCAGGCTGATTGTCATAAGGGGCGTCGTTCCAACTAGCGTTCTGGCTTACACGTCTTGATACTTAAGTTCATCTTTCCCAATTCCAGAAACGTTTTGGTAGGATTTTGGAATTTTCAGGTGCCTGTGGAAATCCTCCTCACGGGATGTTCAAACCTGTGATGTGGCGCTGAGTGGAATGCAATTTACGTGCTGTTAATTTTCGCTGGGTGGGGCCAGAGCGCGATGAGCTGGGGCGATGGTTTCGGGCTTGCAGCCGGTATTGGCGCAAAATACCAGCAGAAGTGATTCGTCTCTCAGCAGGTGGTCGAGGATGGCTGCTTGTGCTTGTATCGTATGGGCCTGTTTTCTCAGGGTTTGCGGGTCTAGACCGGTCTGGGAGAAAAAGCGCAACAAACGATCAGGGTCTTGGGCAAGAAACGATAATGCCTTTATTGCGATGTCCTGGGCCTCGTTTTGCGGAATGGGGTCGGAAGCTGCATTCATAATTCAGTAACCCTATAGGTGTGGTTTTACGACGATTTCTTAATAATTAATGGGTTGGTTAGCGCTTGATGCGACAGTGCTTTCGATCGTTTCTGCGAATCGGTGCAAAAGAGTGCGTGTAAGATATGCGTGTTCTGGAGATTTTCCGACTTTGCTTTCTTTTCAGTTTTTCACTGAAGACGCCGGGCGAAATTGCCTTGAAACTTGTCGAGTGTAGCTTTGTGTACGGCTTTCAGTGGCTTTGAAAAGAGAATTTTTAATGCATGCTGATTTATCAGCAGTTGAGGGAGCCGTCGAGTGCGACTTCCAGGAGGCGTCAAGGATGACCAAGAAGGTCCTGATCGTTGAAGACAACGAGCTTAACATGAAGCTCTTTCACGATTTGTTGGATGCCCATGGTTACGAAGTGATTCAAACACGTAATGGTTTGGAAGCGATGGGGCTTGCGCGTCAACATCGGCCTGACCTCGTTTTGATGGATATTCAACTGCCTGAGGTTTCGGGACTTGAAGTCACGAAGTGGCTGAAGGAAGACGATGAGCTTCGGGAGATTCCTGTTGTTGCCGTTACCGCTTTTGCCATGAAGGGTGATGAGGAACGCATACGTTCCGGAGGGTGTGCGGCCTATATCTCGAAACCGATCTCTGTGACGAATTTTCTAGGAACGGTGGCGAAGTTTTCAGGTGGAGTGTAAGGCGTTAATGGTTTTGTTTATGTTTTGTGATGTGGGGAGTTAGGCGTAGTCATGACAGCGCGTGTGCTCGTCGTTGATGATATCCCGGCCAATGTGAAACTGCTTGAAGCACGTCTTACGGCTGAGTATTTTGATGTCGTTACTGCGTCCAGTGGCGTTGAAGCGCTGTCCATTTGCGCACGCGAGCGGATTGATGTTGTTTTGCTGGATGTCATGATGCCTGGCATGGATGGTTTCGAAGTGTGTAAACGCTTGAAGTCGGATCCGAAAACACATCATATTCCTGTTGTCATGGTTACGGCGCTTGATCAGGCTTCAGACCGGATCCAAGGCTTGAAGTTTGGGGCCGATGATTTTCTCACAAAGCCTGTAGATGATATTGCTCTGATTACGCGTGTTAAGAATTTAGCCCGGCTGAAGAATCTCAACGACGAGATGGTGATGCGTGCTGCTACCAGTTTCGAGTTGGGCGTCGAGGGTTATGAGGCCTTAGAGCAGGCTATGAGTGGGGTGAATGGTCGCGTGCTGGTTGTTGATGACCATCCACGTAATGGACCGAGATTGGTTTCTCTTCTGGAGGGAACCCACAAAGTCATCTGCGAGAAGGATGTTGCGACAGCTCTTGATATGGCTTCAAGAGAACCGTTTGATGTCATAATCATTAGTCTTGCAATGAAGAACGCGGATGGATTGCGTCTGTGTTCGCAGATCAGGTCACAGGACCTTTCCCGGCACGTTCCGATTATTGTCATTGTTGAAGAGCCTAACGAGGCGCGATTGCTGCGTGGGTTTGACATGGGGGTCAATGACTATCTGGTACGACCTATCGAGCCGCATGAATTATTCGCCAGAGTGAGCACCCAGATCAAGCGTAAGCGGCATTTGGATTTTCTACGTAACCGGTTGGCTGAAAGTGTTGAGCAATCAATTACCGATCCTTTGACCGGGCTTTACAATCGTCGGTACATGGAAAGCCATCTGCGAACGCTTGTGGAAGATGCTGGGAAGATTGGGCGGAAATTATCCGTGCTGTGGGCTGATATTGATTTTTTCAAGAACGTTAATGATACCTATGGTCATGAGGCCGGGGACCGGGTTTTGAAACAGTTTTCCGACCGGATTTTGCGCAATACCCGAGGAATCGATTTGGCCTGCCGTATGGGTGGCGAAGAGTTTTTATTGATATTGCCGGATACGGATGAATTGCGCGCCTATAAGATTGGGGAGCGTCTTCGCACCTCTGTGGCGGCGGGCGAGTTTGAGATTGCTCCAGGGCAGTTTATCCGGGTAACGGCAAGTGTCGGATTGTCGACTTTTTATGGCGATGGCGATACGCCCGAGAAGCTGTTGAAGCGGGCAGATGAAGCCATGTATTGCGCGAAACGGCGTGGGCGGAACCGTGTTTCTGTTGAAGCGGCGTAAAGGCAGCGATTTGGGAAAAACAGCTTTTCCTTTAATCGCTAGGTCTCGTTAGCTGATCTGCAACTTTTTGATTTCAATAGTTTATTTTGACCGCCCTGCTTGCTGCTTGCGCGCGCTGTTTTCTGCCTTGTCGTGAAACGGCCATGGCTTGGTCAACTGATGGTCAGGGAGTAACTGTACTAGAGTTCCTGAAAAATGGTGGCAGATTCGACTATGTCAAGAGAAAACTTGCAATCTGTACTCGCGTCTGCCAGTATCTTTTGGTTGGATATTTGAGACCAAGCATAAGTGCTTAGTGATTTTGACTATAGCTAAGCGGATTGGTTTTTATAGTTGAGTTTTCCCACGGTACTAGGATGCCGCATCTTCTGGTGACGTGGGAAGTCGTGGTTCGACGCTGCAGTTAGAGTGGCCTCCTCTTACGGCTGCGCATGTTCGTCCACGACACCAAGCATGAAACCTACGCCCTCTTTTGGTTTTAAGCTTGGTATGAAGGCCAGGGTCCGTTAGGCATTCGGACACATATACCCCGCTGTCGGGTGTTCGCGGACCCTGGTTCCCTTCCAGTCTTGTTGACTGGGGAATGATAGACGGGCTTTTCTTTAACAGACATATGGACAGGTGATCTTTTGCTCGCACAAATGCGCGCGCAACTGTCTGAAATGAATTTGTTAAAGGTGTTAGAGGTTTGATGTTGGCCTGTAAGTAGCAGACCGGAAAAGGCTTTGCGGTTTGGCTGAGCCTATCTTTCCCTTCTCAGCTTCTTTGTCTGAGTGAACTTTGGTGTAACAACCTCTTATTTAATCTTGGTTTCTTTGAACTCGACATGTTTGCGGACGACGGGATCATATTTCCGGAAGACAAATTTTTCGGTGCTGTTGCGTGGGTTTTTCTTGGTTACGTAGAAAAAGCCCGTTCCAGCGGTCGAAAGCAGCTTGATCTTCTGAACAACTTGCTTGGCCATAGCTTTGAATTCTCGTTTGTTCGCGTCTGAGGCGGCTCACAGTGCCATCGCCCAAGACTGACTATTGGAAAGAGGCTGCACATTAGTGGCCGCGCCTGCGGTGTCAAGCTTGTTTGGCGCTCGAAGTGATCAATTCTCGCTCAAAAGATCCGTTGGCATAGTAATAATAGGGAACGGACTGGTTAAGAGGCGACGAATTGCCACCAGCTTGTAGCCATTCATCCAGGTCTTCGACGATGGCACGGGTGATATGGGGCAGATCAAGCATGCGTATTTCATCTAGGGCGAACCAATCCTGGTCCAGAAGCTCAGCATCAAGTGGTGGTTCACGATGGGTGATAAGTTTTGCATCAACGCAGAAGAAGCGGGTGTCATAGCGGCGGGTTCGACCTGGTGGGGTAATAGCTCGAGCGAGGAATTTGAGGCCGTTCAGGGCAGGCATCAGGTTGCTGTCGAAAATCTTTTGCCAAACAGAGTTCGATGAGGTTTGGGCTTTTTTCTTGCCTGTTTGGCACGGTTGCGCGAAGAGCAATCCCGTTTCTTCGTAAGTTTCTCGGATGGCGGTGAGGGCAAGCGATTGAGCGCGCTCGATGCTGGGGCGACCTTTCATATCGACAAGTAATTTTGATAGATCATCTGGCTCCAGTTGCCCGGCCGGGGTGACGAAACGGTCGGTTCTGTCCAGTCTTCCTCCGGGAAATACGAATTTGTTGGGCATGAAGATTTGATCGGGACGGCGGCGGCCCATGAGAATGCGTGGAACTTCACGCTGATAATTGATGATGATCAGGGTTGCGGCATCCTTCGGGCGCTCTGCTGCTTTGTTTGGGGAGCCGGTCGTCATCATGTTGGATATCTTATGCCTTGAGAGACTGTCATCTTTCTATCTCAAGGTCGAAGTTGAAGTGCAATGCCGGCCGATGAACTGGCCACAGGAATTGCCTACGAGGTGAGAGCTATTACAGCGTCTTGCCGTTTTCATTGTGGGGTTGGTGTGGACTAAGAGGCACCTTTATAGGGTTGTGCGGGAACTTTCTTGGATTGGCTGATAGGCAAGTGGTTGGCTTGGATCAGTTGCATTTTTTCCTGCAAAGCCATGCATTCTTAAGGCCCATTGCAAACCCACCAAAGCGCCTTTTATACGTGGCAGTATCAGAAGGCTGGAAATAACTAGGATCGGTCCCCATAACACAGCGTGGACCCAAAGAGGTGGTGAGAATTCCATCTCGACGGCCAGGACGCCGGCGACGACGAGATGTCCGATGATGAGCATTGTGAAATAGGCTGGGGCGTCGTCGGCGCGGTGATGATGCAGCTCTTGATCGCAAGCGCTGCAACTATCTGCGACCTTGAGATATTGGCGAAAAAGTGCCCCTTTTCCGCAAGAGGGGCAAGTTTGCCTTAAGCCACGGAAAATTGCCTCGATAACGGAGCGCTTCTGGGTATCGTGCGGGGCCTGCGAGGCGGTGATTTCTATGCTCATGGGTTTTATTGGTCGCGTGACTGGCTCTTGGGGTCAAGAGCTAAAATGACGCGAATTGGATTGTGATAAAGCTTTGATGGCGCAAAATGGGTGTCTATTATGGATGTCTTAGGCGAATTTATGCGCTTTTCTCAAGCAGTTGGTTCGTTTTGTAAAATGTTAGTGTCGCCGGTTTCTGCCGCGCTGAGGTTGACGGGGTGAGAATGATCCTTGCCTGCGGCGGCTTGTTCTTTTGCTTAGACGTTTTTCACGTGAGATATGGTATTTTTTTCCTTCCGAGAGCATCTCGAAGCGCAGCGCGCCTGCTGAGGGAATTGCTTGTGTCAACCGTACTTCGACGCGATCTCCAATACGATAGGCGAGGTTGGATTGTTGTCCGATGAGGGCGTGTGCTTCTTCGACGTGCTCGTAATAGTCCTCGCCAATGGTTGAGGCGGGAATGAAACCGTCGGCACCGGTTTCGTCGAGGCGGACAAACAGACCTGATCGGGTCACGCCTGCGATGCGGGCATGGAATGTTGCGCCAATTTGTTTTGAGAGATGAGCCGCAATAAGCCGGTCGGTGGTTTCGCGTTCGGCGGCCATGGTGCGCCGTTCTGTTTCAGAAATATGTTTGGCGATCTCAGCAAGTTTGGGATGAGCCTGGGGTTCGAAGCCATCATCGCCCATGTTGAAAGCGGTGATAAGCGCGCGGTGAATCAAGAGATCAGCATAGCGGCGGATTGGAGAGGTGAAGTGAGCGTATCGGGCCAGGTTCAGACCGAAGTGGCCTGCATTTTCGGGATTGTATTCCGCCTGCGCCTGGGAGCGAAGGATGACTTCGTTGACCAGCTGCGCGACGGGCATTGATTTCGCGCGTTGTAAAATCTTGTTGAAGGCTTGCGGGCGAAGCGAACCACCTGGGGGGAGCTTCAGATTCAATGTTTCCAAGAAGTCGCGCACTGATTTCAGTTTTTCGTCAGAGGGGCTGTCATGGCGCCGATAGATCAGTGGTGCCGTCTTTTTTTCCAGGGCTTCGGCTGCTGACACGTTGGCCTGGATCATGAATTCCTCAATGAGACGGTGCGCATCGAGCCTTTGAGGGATTGTGATGCGCTCCACTTGGCCTTTCTCGTTAAGAATGATTTTTCGCTCTGGCAGGTCGAGGTCGAGAGGCGATCGTTTGTCTCGAGCTTTTATCAGGGCACCATAGGCGTTCCACAGTGGGGTTAAAACATCTTCGAGAAGATGGCTGGTTCGTGCGTCCGGATTTCCATCAATGGCGGCCTGAGCCTCCTGGTAGGAGAGCTTAGCGTGCGAGCAGATCATGGCGCGCATGAACTTGTGTCCACGCTTTTTGCCAAGTTGGTCAAAGACCATCTTGACCACCAGGGCCGGGCGTTTTTCCCCTTCTTTTAATGAACATAGGTCATTAGAAATTTTTTCGGGAAGCATTGGAACGACCCGATCGGGGAAATAAATTGAGTTGGCGCGCTTGTGTGCTTCATGATCGAGTTGCGAGCCAACGCGGATATAGTGGGCGACGTCGGCAATGGCGACCCAGACAATATGACCGCCAGGGTTTTTGGGGTCTTGGTCTGGTTGAGCGAAGACAGCATCGTCATGATCGCGCGCGTCGGGCGGATCAATGGTGATGAACGGGTGTTTTGTGAGGTCTTCACGATTGGTGGTGCTGAGCTTGGGTAGATGGTTGGTTTCTTCCAGCACGCTTTTTGGAAACTCGTCAGGTAGATCGAGGGCGTGGATGGCAATGAGCGAGATTTTGTTTTGGGCTTTGGGGTTGCCCAGGGCCTCGACAATTTTTGCCTGTGGTTGGGCGAAGCGTCCTTTGCGGCCAAGTTCGAAGCGGACGAGGTCACCATCCTTAGCATCACCAACAAGTGCTTTGTGAACTTGCCATGAGCGTAGCGCTTTTTTGCTGATGGGCTCGATTGTTCCACCGCCCTTCGGGTGGGCTTTGAAAATACCCAGAAGGCGACCTGTTTCACGGGACAGGCGCTTGATGGCGGTTGCTTCATAGGAAATTCCGTCTGCCTCCGGTTCATCAAGCCTGTTGATGGTGGCGAGGACCTTGTCGCCGATGGCAATGGTTGCTGAACGTTCGCGATCACGTGGGTTGGCGGTGACGGTTAGCAGCCGTACGGTGGGTTTTTCACCCTCTTTCTCGTTCCAGACGACAGGTCGTGCGAGTAGATCACCTTCACTGTCAGTTTTGAAGACTTCAATGACGCAGACGGGTGGAAGATGTCCTTTTTTGCGTAATTCTTTTCGTCCGCCGGTGAGAATTCCCTCTTCTTCTAATTCCGCCAGCATGTGTTTTAAAGCGATGCGCGCCCCGCCTTTGATATGGAAGGCGCGACAAATCTCTCGCTTGCCGACCTTATGGGTGGCTTGCGCGATAAAATTCAAGATTTCATCTTTTGAGGGGAGACGCGTTTTCGGGCCGGATTTTGCTACGGATTTTTTTGAGGCTGTTTTTTCCCCGGCGCTCCCTTTTTTCCTGGAGCGCGACGCTGTGCGGGATATTTTATCGGTTTTTCGCGGCACCTTGTTTGGTTGTCCTGGTTTTAAGCGTCGGATTTGCTGGTGTTGGCTTTGGTGGTTTTCGCTGACTTTTTAGCTGTGGTCTTTTTCACTGCGGTCTTTTTTGCGGCTGCTTTCTTGGCGGTTTTCTTGGCTGCTGCTTTTTTAGCCACGGCCTTTTTCGCGGGCGCTTTTTTTGCAGCTTTCTTCGCTGCTTTTTTCTTCGCCGGTTTTTTGCCGGCTTTGGCGGCACGATCAGCAAGCAGCTGGATGGCTTCTTCTACTGTGACGTTTGCCGGTTCCATACCCTTGGGGATTGTGGCGTTGATTTTATTGTTGCTGACGTAGGGACCATAACGGCCTTCGAGAACTTCGATTTTTCCACCCAACTCTGGATGTTCGCCAAGATCCTTTATCACATTCTTTTTTGCGCGCCCAAAGCGAGCCTTGCCACCACCGGCGGCTTTTTCTGCGAGTAGCGTAACAGCCCGGTTGAGGCCGACTGTAAAGACATCTTCGACGGATTCCAAATTTGCATACATGCCGTCGTGTAAAATAAAGGGTCCGTAACGCCCGAGACCGGCGGTAATTTTGTTGCCAGATTCAGGATGTGTGCCCACCTCACGCGGGAGCGAGAGGAGTTTTAGAGCATATTCAAAATCGACCGTTGCGGCGTCGACCCCCTTGGGGATGCTAGCGCGTTTGGGTTTTTCTTTTTTGCTACCTTCGCCGATTTGCAGGTAAGGGCCGAAGCGGCCGGTGCGCATGGTGATGGGTTCGCCTGTTTCAGGATCGATCCCCAGCTCCTTGCCATCGATGTTGGTGGCTTGAGCGTCTTCGTTGGTTTGGGACAGCTGGCGGGTGAAGCGGCATTCAGGGTAGTTGCCGCATCCGATGAAGGCGCCAAATTTTCCAGATATCTTGAGGCTCAGCTTGCCATCCTCGCAAGAGGGGCAGGCGCGCGGATCGCTGCCATCATCTTTTTGCGGGAAGATATGCGGGCCTAAAAGCTCATTTAATGAATCAAGGACCTCGCTGACGCGAAGGTCTTTCGTTTCCGCTATGGCGCCTGTGAAGTTCGTCCAGAATTCGCGCAAGACGTCTTTCCATTGAAGCTTGTTGTCGGAGATCAGATCGAGTTTTTCTTCCAGGTCGGCGGTGAAATCATACTCGACATATTTGGTGAAGAAACTTTCGAGGAAAGCTGTAACCAGGCGACCTTTGTCCTCCGGAATAAGCTGTTTTTTTTCTGTGCGAACGTAATCCCGCTCATTGAGGACTGCGAGGGTTGAAGCGTACGTCGATGGGCGCCCAATTCCCAATTCTTCCATCTTTTTTACGAGTGAGGCTTCGGTGAAGCGTGGTGGTGGATCGGTGAAGTGTTGCTTGGTTTCAATGTTTTTTTCGACAAGCTTGTCGCCTGTTTCCAATGGTGGAAGCCGGCGTTCGTCTTCCTTTTCCTTCGAGCTTGTATTCTTGTCGTCGTTGTAAAGTTTCAAGAAACCTTCAAACTTCAATACGGAGCCTGTGGTTTTAAAAGTGTAGGCTTTGCCATTTGAGCCGGGGACATCAATGTTTACTGAAGTCTGGTCGAATTCGGCGGAGGCCATCTGGCTGGCTATTGTGCGCTTCCAGATCAACTCATAGAGACGGGCTTGGTCATCATCCAGGTACTGTTTCATATCTTTTGGCAAGCGTCTTACATCCGTTGGGCGGACGGCTTCATGCGCCTCTTGAGCGTTCTTGGCTTTGGTTTTGTACTCGCGGATGAATGGAGCAACGTAATTTTTAGAATATTCCTTTGCAATGAGACTTCTTACTTCCTGAACGGCTTCCGGTACGATCTGGACACCGTCGGTTCTCATGTAAGTGATAAGACCGACTGTTTCTCCACCTATGTAGATGCCCTCATACAGCTTTTGAGCGATTTGCATTGTACGTTTGGCGGCAAAGCCGAGCTTGTAAGAGGCGTCTTGCTGAAGCGTGGAAGTTGTAAAAGGAGCGTATGGGTTGCGTTTGACGGCCTTTTTCTTGATTTCGCCGACGCTGAATGGCTGACCGTGGACGGCGGTTTTGATCTCGGATGCGCTGGCTTCATTGGTGATGTCGTGAGGCTTGAGGGTCTTCCCGTCGATTGCTGAAATGCGTGCGCTGATCTTGTCTTTGTTGCTCGTCTCCAAGCTGGCGTTGATTGACCAATATTCAATTGGTTTGAACTTCTCGATTTCAGCTTCACGATTGCAGACCAGACGAAGGGCGACGGATTGGACGCGACCGGCTGAGCGTGCGCCCGGTAGCTTGCGCCACAAAACAGGAGAGAGATTAAATCCAACAAGGTAATCCAGTGCGCGCCGTGCGAGATAGGCTGAAACAAGGGCCGTGTCTATTTCCCTTGGTGACTCTATCGCATCCAGAATGGCTTTTTTGGTGATGGCGTTAAAAGCGACCCGCTCGACCTTGGTACCCTTCTTAAGGGCCCGGCGTTTTTCCAGGATCTGGAGAATATGCCATGAGATGGCTTCTCCTTCGCGGTCAGGGTCGGTCGCAAGGATGAGCTTGTCGGCCTTTTTTACCTGTTCGGTAATTTCTTGGAGTATTTTCTGGGACTTGGAATCCGTGTCCCAATGCATTTCGAAATCGTTGTCGGGTTCAACAGAACCATCCTTGGAGGGCAAATCCCTCACATGCCCCATGGACGCGATGACTTT
>JAJRZC010000262.1 GCA_024275435.1 Alphaproteobacteria bacterium | reverse complement strand
TTGAGGGCTGCTTGGCCTTTGGCATATTGCGATAGAAGTTGGTGGGCATTGCAAAGAGCTCCAGACCTGATCGCGACGCGCACGGTTTAACATGAACGGGCCAACAATGAGACGGGTGCTGATTTGGCTGTTTGGTTTTACCAAGCCAATTTGTCTTTGCTCAACGACTTACGAGCCGTTAGGCTGGTGCCGGTCCAAAAATCAAAACAGCATTCAGGCCACCAAAAGCAAATGAGTTTGACATGGCGTATGTCACCTCGTGGTCCCGGCCAACATTTGGTATGTAGTCGAGATCGCAATCGGGATCTGGTTCCTCAAGATTGGCAGTTGGCGGTACCCAGTTTTCTTCAATGGCTTTCAAGCATGCGACGGCTTCAATACCTCCACCGGCGCCAAGGGGATGGCCGTGCATAGATTTGGTCGATGAAATTGGCATGTTATAGGCGTGGTCGCCGAAAACTTCCTTGATTGCTTCTGTTTCGTTTTTATCGTTGATGGTTGTGGCCGTGCCATGAGCATTCAAATAGTTTATCTTATGCAAATCGATGTCGGCATCTGCCAGGGCCTGTTTCATGGCTTCGCGCGGACCTTCGGTTCCCGGGTTCACCATATCGCGCGCATCAGAGGTCATACCGTAGCCGACCACTTCACCCAATATATTTGCACCACGTGCCTTAGCATGTTCCAACTCTTCCAAAACGAGGATGCCGGCACCTTCACCAAGTACGGTTCCATTTCTTTTTCTTGAAAATGGAAAACAGCCTTCGGGCGAAAGGACGTGAAGTGCCTGCCAGGCTTTCATGGTTCCATAGTTGATGACAGCTTCCGATGCGCCTGTGACAGCCACATCAACAAGACCACGCCGTATATAATCAAGACCAATGCCTATGGCATGGGTGGCGGTGGAACATGCCGAGCAGGTTGCAAAAGTTGGTCCTTTAATACCAAATTCGATCCCCACATGGGCTGAAGCGGAAGATCCAATGATCCGCAACAGAGTCAAAGGATGCGTGGCTTTCTTTTTTTCAATGAACAGGTCTCGATAGGATTTTTCGTAGGTCATGAGACCACCGGCACCGGAACCTATGATACAGGCTGTGCGATAGGGGTCTGCCATGGGAATTTCCAGGCCAGATTGTTTAATAGCTTCATCAGCAGCCGCTGCAGCGTACCAAGAAAAAGGGTCGGCATAGCGAATGATCTTGTCGCGCTCGAAATGTTTTAAGCGGGCCTTATGATCGAAATTTCGAATTTGCGCGGCAATCAAGATCTTCAAATCTTCCAGCGGAAAGCCGTCAAGAGGACTTAGACCTGACCTGACGTCTCGTAGTCCCTGCCAGAATTCTGGAACCGTATGACCGATCGGCGTGACAACACCGGTGCCGGTGACAACCACACGGCGCATTCCATTGGATTTTACCATACGCTAAACAAACCTCATTATTCGGTGTCCGGCTTTCCCGTGACTCCGTTCGGGGACAAAATATTGAGCCCCAAGCTTGGAGAATATACCGGATAGTCGTCTGACGTTAATCCCGTCAGAATATTCACGAAGATGCACGGGCCCGGTCAGTTGACCTTAAGCCTTTGCAGCAGCATCCCCACCGACAGCACTCTTTAACGCGCGAACTTTTTCAACGACTGATCCGACAGTCTTGAAGTCCTCGACATCTTCATTTGCGTTGTAAGGAATCTCAATGCCGAAGGAGTCTTCGATGTCGAAAACGATCATCGCGAGGTCTAACGACTCGATCGAGAGATCGGTGAGCTCTGTGTCAAGACTGATGTCGTCTCGTGGCTCTTTCATATGTTTCTTTAGAATCTCGACGATCTTCGTACCGACTTCGTCCATATCTTCCTCCTCCCGTCCCCCAATGTATGGGTCGGGGATTCTAAACTAATCTCATGCAATGCCACAGATACCCGGCCTTACTTGCTTTGGCGTCACATATCGCTAAACGCCCGCTAAGTCTAGCTGGGATTTGTGGGCGAACCCTGATGGCAGACAGAATACAGCAACAAGTGTGCCGAAAGTGTTTCTAAGGGTACATTTGACCCCTAAAAAAAACGGTTACCTGTAATTCATGGGCTCAATGGGCCGTCGGGACCATTTTCAGCATATGTAGTCAGTGGTTATATGTTGGACAATAATGACGTGCAACACACAAAATCATGGTGCATCATGTCGCATATGGGTTAGCTTAGTTAATAGTTGTTGGGATTTAAGCGGCCAGAAGAGTCCGTTCAGTGAAATAGTGCATATGGGAGGGTTTTAAAGTGTCGCAAAATGACCAGACTATTGGTTCGTCAAATTCTGCTGGATCTGCGAATTATGCTTGGCTTTCTTCCTATCCGGAAGGTGTCAATTGGGATGAAACCTATTCTTCTGCACCACTGTATGAACTACTTGATAAGTCCGTAGAGCGGTTTCCCAAGCATGTATGCACCAATTTCCTTGGTCGCACCATGACCTACTCTGAAATTGGAGATCAGGTAAATGCTATTGCTGGTGCTTTACAGCGGATTGGCGTCACTAGGGGCACTAAAGTTGGAATGTTTCTTCCAAATTGTCCAACTTTTATCATTTACTACTTTGCAATATTGAAAGCTGGCGGTGTGGTTGTTAACTACAATCCTCTTTACACTGTAGAAGAGCTTTCTTTTCAGGTCAAAGATAGTGAAACAAAAATAATGATCACTCTTGATCTTAAGGTGCTGTTTGAAAAGGTCGAAAAATTACTTGAGAATGGAGTTCTTGAACGAGCCATTGTTGCATCTTTTACGTCACTACTTCCTGGGGCAAAGGCAACATTATTTAAGTTGTTCAAGGGAAAAGAGATCGCACATCCAGAGCGTTCCGCTCAAAAATCAAAAATAATTCTGGCCGCGGATTTACCCATTGAGGGTGAGGCTTATAAACCCGTTGATATTGACCCCGCGAAAGAAATTGCTGTGCTTCAATATACCGGTGGGACAACGGGCACCCCAAAGGGGGCGATGCTTACTCATTCCAATGTTCGGATCAATGCCCTGCAAGTTATTTCCTGGGCTCCGGAACTGCTCGATGGCGAGGAAAGGGTCTTTGGAGCGCTACCTTTCTTCCATGTTTTTGCGATGTCCGTGGTGATGAATTATGGCGTGGCCAAAGGTGCTGAAATCATCATTATGCCGCGCTTCGTCGTGGATGATGCCCTTAAGCTTATTCACAAAACCAAACCCACCGTCATGCCAGGTGTGCCAACGCTGTTTAATGCGATGCTTAATCACCCCAAACTCAAGAAGTTTAATCTCTCGAGTTTGAAGTTCTGTCTTTCTGGTGGTGCTCCGCTACCGCTTGAAGTTAAGGAGAATTTTGAACGATTGACCGGTTGCAAGGTCGTTGAGGGGTATGGCCTTTCGGAAACCTCGCCTGTAGCCACATGTAATCCGCTACATGGCAAGGTGAAGAAAGGTTCTATCGGTATGCCGGTTCCTGCAACGGTCGTGTCCTTAAGAGATCTTGATGATCCCACAAAGGAAGTACCGCAGGGAGAAAAGGGCGAAATTTGCATCAAGGGTCCTCAAGTCATGTTGGGGTATTGGCAACGCCCCAAGGAAACAGCCGATGTGTTCGTTGGTGATTTCTTGCGCACAGGTGACGTTGCTCGCATGGATGAAGATGGCATGTTTACCATCGAGGACCGTATCAAGGATCTTATTATCTGCTCGGGTTATAATGTTTATCCAAGACGGATTGAAGAAGCCTGCTATACACATCCAGACGTTGAGGAAGTTACCGTAATCGGCATCAAGGACGAATACCGTGGGGAAGCTCCAAAGGCGTTTGTCAAACTTAAAGTCTCTGGATCTACCACTGCTGATGAATTGATGGCTCACCTCGCCAAAAGTCTGTCAAAAATCGAGCTTCCAGCGGCCATTGAATTCAGGGATGAGTTGCCAAAAACGATGATAGGAAAATTGTCGAAGAAAGAACTCAAAGCCGAGGAAGAGGCCAAGGCCAAAGCGGCTTCAGCTTGATGGATAAAGAATGAGTAACCCTAGGGGATCGCCTGTTTGTGCTGAAAAAAAATGCACCCATGATTCCTCTTTGAAGATTGCCAATGAGCAAACAAAGAATTTTGCCATTGGTGAACTTGCGCAAGAATTTGGTATCACCACGCGGGCCATTCGCTTTTATGAATCGCGTGGGCTGCTTAGCCCTGCGCGTGTTGGTGCGAACCGTTCCTATTCTTATCGTGACCGCGGACGCTTGGCGCTCATTCTGCGAGCAAAAAATCTTGGATTTTCTCTAGAGGATGTGGCGTCGTACCTAGCACTTTATGATGCTGATACGACGCAGACCGCGCAGACAAAACTCGCTCTGGAAAAAGTTGAAACGGCAATTGCCCAGTTGAATAAGAAACGAGCTGATCTTGAACGGACTCTACGCGAATTGAAGGATGTGCGCGCCAAATGTATTGATCACCTGAAATCCATCGAGAAAGATATTTCTTAGTGGGTTTCTTGTCCGGTGGAGTGTCCTATTGGTACAGATCGGATCGTGTGGGGGGCAAGGGTGAAGGACGTTTGGGCGATTTAGAGACAAGAGTTTGAAACAAACGTGCCGAGCCTCGTTTGAAAACCAATGAACAAGCCGCTAGATAGGCCACCCATATGCGGTATTTTTTCTCTCCCACTTCGGCAATGGCGGCGTCGGCATTGGCTGTGAGGCGATCGCACCACATGCGGCAGGTCAACTCATAGTGCATGCGCATCCCTTCTACATCATGAACCTCGAAACCTGCGCGTTCCATGGACCAGATGGTGTGACCGATGTCATCGAGTTCACCGCCAGGAAAGATATATTTTGCCAAAGCCTTTTGTTCGGGGCGTATGGCTGGTTTGAAAAATGATTTTTTCGGTGCGCGCTTGGAGATGGCATGATTTAGAAACAGGCCGTCTTCGCTCAGCAGGTTTCGAACTGTATTCATGTAAAGCGGTATGTTTTTGTTGCCGATGGCTTCATACATTCCCACTGATGCGATCTTGTCGAATGTGCCGGTCATTTTCGAGTAGTCTTTAAACTCGAAGGTGACTTTGTCTTGCAAACCAAGCTTGTTGACTTTTTCTTGCGCAAAGGCGAGTTGCTCTTTTGACAAAGTTACTCCCACTGCCGTCACGCCGTAGTTTTGAGCGGCATGGCAGACAAGAGCGCCCCAACCGGAACCGATATCCAAAAATCTTTCACCCGGTTTAAGGCGCAACTTGCGACAGACGATGTCGAGCTTGTCCACCTGGGCGGTGGCGAGATCATTACTCCAATCCTTAAAATAGGCGCAGGTGTAGACCATTTCCGGGTCGAGAAACAGCGCGTAGAAATCGTTTGACAGGTCGTAATGAAAGCCGATGAAATCTTCATTGTCGCGAGGATCGCGATTGGCACCTATGATATCGCCTTTGAAACCGCTGGTGTCTGATGCCTTCTTGGCGGAGACCATCAGGAACGGCAGAAGCTTGCGCCCTATCTTGAAGGCTTCAAAACCTTTCAGTTTGTTAGAGCCACCGTTGCGATTGAGTTCGACACCAAGATCTATCAACGTTCCGCCTTCAAGGTCGATGCCCTTGTCCACGTAGTGACGAATGATATTGTCGAGGGTCGGCCAACGCAGCAATGCGCCGATGACGCCAGGGTCCGCAATTGAGATGTACAAATTTGAAGTGACGTTGTGACCAAGCGGATTTATGGATCCATCCCACAACTTCACAGATACATTGATGTCAAGCTTGTCTTTCAGTGCGGCTATCACTGATTTTGCTGCCGTAAGATGGCGATCAGATTTTTGAGCCCCCATGCTCACCCCTTTGGTATTGGAAAAAAGCCAAAGCGGCTCCCCTTACGATCCCCACTGCATAAAACATTTAGGATCCGATTGAAAATGCGATGTGGCTTTGTCTGAAGACAGTGGTTGATATGTTGCCCAGAACTCAAGTGTTATACTCTATGGACTTTCCATGATCGCTGCGACACCCATGCCACCTGCGGTGCAGACGGATATCAAACCGCGGCCTCCTCTTTCACTCAGGATTTTTGCAAGATTGGCGATGATCCGAGCGCCTGTTGCGGCAAATGGGTGACCAAAGGCCAGGGATGAACCCATGACGTTAAGTTTAGAGCGGTCAATGCTGCCCAGGGGCTGGTCTCGGCCAAGTTTGGTTTTGCAGTACTGTGGGTCTTCCCAAGCTTTCAATGTGCAAAGAACCTGAGCTGCGAAAGCTTCGTGAATTTCATAAAAGTCGAAATCCTGCAGAGTCAGATTGGCGCGCTCCAACATTTTTGAGACAGCAATGGTTGGGGCCATCAACAGGCCGTCACCTTCCACAAAGTTATTTCCGTAATGCTGGGCATGGGTGAGGTAGGCCATGACAGGCAGGTTGTGTTTTGCGGCCCATTCCTCTGAAGACAGCAAGGCCGTGGAAGCGCCATCTGTGAGTGGCGTTGAGTTGGCAGCTGTTAAGGTGCCGGCATCGGAACGATCAAAAACGGTACGAAGTGTTGCCAGTTTTTCCAGTTCCATATCAGTGCGCAGGTTGTTGTCACGAAAGACACCTGCACATGGCACAAGCAAATCATCCATATAGCCAGATTCATAGGCTGCAGCGCCTTTCTTGTGGCTTTCAAAGGCTAGCAAGTCCTGCTGATCGCGTGGTATTTGCCATTCCTTTGCCATCAATTCGCAATGTTCACCCATGGTCAAGCCGGTCCGAGGTTCCGCAACAGAAGGCGGCTGGGGAGTCAGTTCTCTGGGCGACATGGACTTGAATGTTTTAATTTTATCCAATGTGGTTTTCTTTTGCGTCACTTCATTGAGACGTTTGGCAAACTTCTTAGAAAATACGATGGGCGGGTCTGAAGTGGTATCTGACCCACAAGCAATTCCGCTTTCGATTTGACCGCATGCGATTTTCGCGCCGATGCCAGCTGCAGCCTGGAGGCTTGTTCCGCAGGCCTGCATCATGGTGACGCCTGGTGTCGAAGGGTCAAGCTTGGTGCCCAAGACTGCCTCTCGAGTGAGGTTGAAATCTTTGGAATGGGTCACGACAGCGCCGCCCACCACTTCATCGATATGCTCGCCTTTGAGATTGTATTTTTCAACCAGACCGTCGAGGGCGGCTGTCATCATTTCCAGATTTGATAGATCGGCGTAAAGGGTGTTCGAGCGGCAAAACGGGATGCGCACACCACCCAACACGGCCACGCGGCGAAGTGTATCGGTCATCTTAAGCTCCTGAACCATTCTTTATCTGACGGGCGGTTGTTCATTCGTTTGTTGTCGTGGACGCCGTTTCAGATGGCGTCTGCTCGGTTGTCTTACTATTTGCCGGGATGGCATCCGCGGGACGGGTATCCTTGTAATGTAACGGTCCGCCACGGAAGGGTGCAAAGCCAGTACCGAATATCACGCCGGCGTCTACGAGGTCCTTGGTGGGGACGACGCCCTCGTCGAGTGAGTTTTGTGCTTCTTCGATCAAAGGTTCGAGAAGTTCGCGGCCCAGTCTTTCAAGGTCTGGTTTGGCAAATGGTTTTTCGGTTACCTTTACGGGGCGGCCTTTTTTCCATTCGTAAAAACCCTGACCGGTTTTTTTACCCAGGTGCCCAGATTTAATCAGGCTTTCCATTTTAGACGCGCCGCCGGTGTGCCCGAGAATTTCTCCGACATGGGCGCAAACGTCCAGGCCCACTGTGTCGGCCAGTTCAATTGGGCCCATCGGCATGCCGAAGGTGCGCGCAGCCTCATCAATTTTTTCCATGTTTTCACCGGCCTCTACACGGCCCAAGGCGCCCATCATATAGGGT
>JAJRZC010000261.1 GCA_024275435.1 Alphaproteobacteria bacterium | reverse complement strand
GATGACGCCTTTTTGGACCAAATTTGTAGAAACATGCAGTCATAAGAAGTGGAAACAGAAATGAAAGCAAACGACGTACTCGCAATGTTCGCTTCGCCCCTGATCTCAGAAGCTACGGCGCAGCCCGACATTGCAGCCATTCGTTGCAAGTGCAAAGATTGGTGAAGTGCGAGTTGCCGCCAATGGTGAAGAGGGCCAGTCGCAAACGGACTAGCCCGCCCCAAAAGCGTAATGCAGACTAACGAGAGATAACGCCGTGCTCTGAATATGCGTCCATGAGCATCTTGGTATATTCGTGTGTGCTTGATGTTAGCACACCTAACTCCGGCCACGCAAAGGGTGCGGTAAACTGCGAAACTTCCTGTTCAACCTCCAAACCCAATAGCTTTGCAACTGCCAAGGCCTGAATGGGTTCTTTGTCTTCAGGCCATAGGTCTTCATCGAAGGTAATATAGACGGCCTCGTTATCGATGACACTGATTTGGGCCAACATGGCCCCCAACCGTTCATTGGTATTTGTTGCCTCCTCCAACAAGGCACAGCGGATCAGCATGGAAATATTTTCCTCGTTCAACTCGAGTTTCAGTCTTGCATCGACCAATTGGATAATCGGCTCCAAGCGTCCACCTTGTTCTGGAATTTCGACGGGATGGGTTTCGCTATCATCTGACCCAAAGGGCTCGGGGTGAATATGTAGTGGATTGGCGCCGCAACTTGGACAGTGCCAGAGGTTCTGGGCGATCTGTAGTCCTGTAATTTTTCCGTCACAGTCCCAGCAGTACCATTTGTCAGATACGTCCTTTCCGAGCGGATGACGAACCTTGCCATTGGCGTCTGGTTTGGTGGATCTTCGAGACCAATCCGTGGACATACGAGCTCGGATTTGTTGGCTGTATACTTGGGCGATATCGATTACCTGTTTAAGAAACTCGGGCTCTTTGACGGGGCTTGTTTCGGCGTACCGTTCTTCGATTTCAACGAAAGGTGCCGCAAGCGGCGCTTCTGGAATACGAACCGTCCACCCCTCGCCGTAGACAACAGCATCATCGAGAAAATTGCTGATCCGAAAACCATATTCACCGATTTTGCCTTCTTCGACCTGATTCATGTCGTCAACTGAATTGAGGATTACATCGGTTTCATTTTCTCTTTTAGCATGGAAAGCTTTGCCAATGAAGGATTCGATCTTGGTGAGATCGTCATCGCACGGAAACCAATCGGCTTTGCTTGCGCCGATTAGGGTGTTCCAGTGGGCAAAGCCAAGTTCTTTCGCCACCACATCCAGCGATAGGCTATGTGCCAGCCTATTCGCCCGTGCATAACGCTTGGCAATGGTTTTCAACTTTTGGATTCTATAATTGTCTTTCATGAGTCATCTCCTGTGGGACCTGACTAGGTGCCCGCTGCTAATCATTCCGTGCTGTTGCACAGGGGTTTGCAAATGTAGGATATAAACGCTGCATTGCTTTGCATGGCGGGCACACCGGCCTGCGTAGGGGCCTACTCCAAGCCTAGACTTGTCAGCAATTTGTGTCAACGGTCCATTGCTAACTTTTGCGCCCTTCAGGTCTAACGACTGCTCCAAACTCTAAAGTGGACATTGTGCATCGCCAGCGCGGGTAAAAAATCAGACGATAATTATAAGTATACCACGCATTTATGTGGAGTGGGAAAACTGTATTTAGCCAAATCATTCAAATCTGTGAGGTGCTTTATGCCTTGTTCATCTGGCGTGCTACCTTGGAATCACGCTTTCTCCCTTGATTTTTACAACTATTCAGCGAATGTAGGGGCAGATCACGAAAGGATACTATCTTGCGCCTTAGCTTTAATGAAATCCGTGCCCGTGCAGCTACGTTTGCTGAAAGCTATGCGGACGCCGCTTACGAAAAGGGCGAGACACAAACTTTTTATAACGATTTTTTTAATATTTTTGGAGTCAATCGCCGCTCCGTGGCTCGATATGAAGAGCACGTCAAAAAACTAAACAATAGATCTGGCTTTATTGATCTGTTTTGGCCCAAGGTCTTATTGGTTGAGCAAAAATCTGCTGGCCGTGATTTAGCCAAAGCTGGAACACAGGCAGGGGAATATTTTGACGCCCTTAAAGAATCTGAACGCCCACGCTTTCAACTACTTTGTGACTTTCAAACCTTTCAGCTCTTAGATCGAGACACCCGTGAAGAGATTGAATTTTCATTAGCAGATTTGCCCAAGCATGTAGAAAAATTCGGCTTCATCATGGGGATGGAGAAACGCAATTTCAAAGACCAAGATCCCGTTAACATTAAGGCCGCAGAGTTGGTTGGTCACCTTCATGATGCACTTGAGACAGGAGGGTACAAAGGCCACCAGCTTGAGGTTTTTCTGACGCGCTTGGTGTTTTGCCTCTTTGCCGACGACACAGGTATCTTCGAACCACGAGATATCTTCTTGGACTTCCTTGAAACCCGCACAAGCGTTGACGGTACCGATACCGGGCCTCTTTTAACGCAGCTATTTGAGGTATTAGATACTCCTGAAGGCAAGCGACAGGCTAACCTAGACGAAGACCTCGCGCGTTTTCCTTATGTAAATGGTGGTTTATTCCTAGACCCAATACGAACCCCTGCCTTCAATTCAAACATGCGCGAACGCTTGATTGAAGCGGCACGCTTTAACTGGTCGGGTATTTCTCCTGCTATTTTTGGATCACTGTTCCAATCAGTCATGAACAAGGTTGAGCGGCGCAAAGCGGGCGCGCACTACACCACGGAAAAGAACATCATGAAGGTGATAGGACCACTATTCCTTGATGATTTACGGGCCGAGTTTGAAACCATTCGTGCGCGTAAAACAGGCCGCAAAAAGCTGTTTCAGGCATTCCATGACAAGCTGTCCAAGTTGACATTTATGGACCCAGCCTGCGGGTGCGGTAATTTCCTAATCATCACATATCGCGAACTTCGCCTGTTGGAAATCGAGTTGCTGCGTGAGTTGAATCCTAAGAAACAACTCAATCTTGATGCGCAAATTTTAAGCCGTATCGACGTAGACCAGTTCTTCGGTATTGAGTTAGGTGAATTTCCGGCCCGCATTGCGGAAACCGCCATGTTGATGATGGACCACATTATGAACGCCCAGCTTAGCGCGGTTTTCGGTCAAGTTTTTCTTCGTATTCCACTGCGCAAGTCTCCATCGATCACCCATGGGGACGCGTTGAAGCTAAACTGGGAAACTCTTTTACCGGCAAAAAAGTGCAGTTTTATTATCGGAAACCCGCCATTTGTTGGCGCAAAAAACCAATCGGATTTACAGCGCGAGCAAGTGCGCAGCATTGCTGATCTAGGAAAATCTGGCGGCACTCTAGATTATGTAGCGGCTTGGTTCTTAAAAGCAGGGGAATACGGCAAAGGTTTCCATGTACCTTTCGCTTTTGTAGCGACAAACTCAATCACCCAAGGTGAACAGGTGGCACAGTTATGGCCCATCTTATTTGACAAACACAAACTAGAAATAGTTTTTGCGCACCAAACCTTTGCATGGGGGTCAGAGGCTCGTGGAAAAGCCGCGGTGCATGTTGTCATACTTGGGTTAGAATCCACTGCACATGCGCGATCTTCTCGGCAGTTATTTAGCTACCCAGACGTCAAAGCTGATCCTATCGAGCAAACAGCAAAGGCGATATCGCCATATCTATTCGATGCGGGAGCCTTAACTGCGCCTCAAATGATAATTAAAGATGTCTCTACTCCAATTTCGATCCGCCCGAAGATGGTTTTTGGAAATATGCCGAATGACGGAGGAAATCTAATCCTTTCAACGGAAGAACGTGGCCGTATTATAAAGCAGGCTCCGCAGCTTACGCCTTACATAAAGCCGCTTATTGGTGCGAAAGATTTTATGTCTAATACCTCACGTTATTGCCTTTGGCTAGATGGCGCTCCAATGAAAATACTCAGCCTTCCAAATGTGAAATCTTTAACTACAAAGGTGAAGGTTTACAGGCAGAACAGCACTCGGGTTGCTACAAAGCTGTTAGCTAGCTTTCCTGCTCAGTTTGGTGAAATCAGACAAACAAATGGCAGCTTTATCCTTGTACCACGGCATGGGAGCGATATACGAGAATATCTAACATTGGGTTTTTTTAATGGTGGAGAAATAGCTCATGATAGTTGCCTTTTCATTCCTAATGGAACTCTCTCAAGTTTTTCATTGCTTTCATCAATGATGCACATGAGCTGGGTAAAACGAGTCGGAGGCAAAATAAAAAATGACTACCGATATGCGGTTAGGACTACATACAATACCTTTCCTCTGCCGTTTGAGAAAAATCTTGGTAAGCTTGACCCTTTCGCGCAGGCCATCCTAGATGCCCGCACCAAGTTTCCGGACGCGTCATTAGCTGACCTTTACGATCCAGACACCATGCCTGCCGACTTGCGTAAAGCGCATATAGCCAATGATAAAGCTGTGGATAAGCTCTATCGTAAAAGCAGTTTTAATTCTGAACACGAACGGGTTGAGCATCTATTTATGCTCTATGAAAAAATGACAGATCCTCTGCTTGCAAAACCAGCCAAAAAACGAAGACGCAAACCATCACCATGACAAAGCCTAGGTAAATCGAGACTGATCAAGTTACGAAAGTTACCTTACCGCGTCAACTTAAGCGTTTAGGTCTACTTTGCTATCATCGACTCAACTGTGCAAACTCCGCCTAGTGCGCGTTGCTCCGGCTTGAGTTGACCGCAGCGAAAGACCGCTTCCCGCCCTTTGTGGACATTTTAGACGCGAAAGGATTGGACTCAAACGCTCTCACCGCTCCCGCTCATACCCGCGCTCAAGCTCACGCTGAACGCCCTTGCCAAACTCCTTCAGCTCCAACCGCCACTCAATCGACTCGCTTTCTCGATCAGCGCTTTTGTTGAGGCGTTCTGCTGTTCCAAGGCTGCGCTCACTTTCAGCAAATGCGTCTCTAGCCTGTTCTGACGGTTGGTCAGCGCGGTCACTGTGGCCGAATAGTGAGCGGATAGTGTTGATTGCTGCTGCGCCAAATCCGCGAATGTTGCGGCCAAGCTCTCGAATTCTTTCAACAGCGCCTTTTCGATCTGGGTTAGATTGTTCATCACTTACTCCTTCAGTTTCACGCAGGGATTGCCGCCGCAGGTCCAGCCCGTCTGCGCCGTCGGGGGCAGGATCAGAAACGTCCCGTTCTCGGCGGTCTGCACCGTCACGTTGCCCAGCTGCCACATCATCCAGAGGCTCGGGCCGGACCAGAAGATCGCGGTGATCGTTGCCGCTATCGCCACGCTGCTCAGGATCAGCCGTCTCGGGCTTTTGCGTATCTCCGCCAATTCCTCGTTCATCAGCTTCCGGCGCGTTGTCACCTCGCTCTGAATCACCGAGAGCTGGGACAGGATATCGCGCCTCAACCCATCTAGCGCGACGCTGGATGACTGCCTCAAGGCGCTCACGAGCGATTGCAGCTCGTCTCGGGTC